>CAYXFW010000397.1:0-3664 GCA_964464305.1 uncultured Verrucomicrobiota bacterium | reverse complement strand
GGTAGCGTTCGAGGCGTTCCAGCGTGGTGAGGGTCTGATCCGTGCGGTCGAGCAAGTCGCCGGTGGAGCAGAAGCCGAAATCGTTGGCCGCCAGATTCGCAAGCAGCGCCATGCCGATGTTGGTCGGCGAGGTGCGGGTGGCCATCAGAAATTCCGGGACTTCCTGGACATTGTCGGGCGGCAGCCCATTCTCTCCGGCGTTGACCCGTTCTTCGAAATAGCGCCAGGTCTGGCGGGCCAGGCCGCGCAGAAACGACAATTGCGCGACGGACAAACCGGGTTGCTCGGGCACGATCGGCCGGCTGATCCACCAGACCACGAGGGGAGAAACCAGCCAGAGCAACAACACGGGTCCGCTGACGGCCAGACCGGCGGGATGAAACCACGCCAGTCGCGCCAGGCCGGCCAGGGCGAACAGCGGCGCCACCCACATCTCCCGAAAGAAGTCGGCCCCGGTCGCGCAGCGGTTTCGCTGGGCATAGCGCCGGGTGTGCCAGAGCAACAGCCCGCGCCGGGTGAAAAGCATGCGTCCGCCGGATTCGAGAATGGCATCCAGATGCACGACCGCGCGATACGGCAGGGTACAGAGGGCCAGTCCCGCCTCCGCCAATTGGCGGCCCAGAGATTTCCGGACGGTGTTCAGATGCATCGTCCACGTCCGGCCCCGTGTTTTGCGAACCCCTTCCATGAGGGTGGCGGCCAGCACGGGCACGAGGAGCAGCAGGAGCACGTACAACGTCCAGAAGCCCGTCGGCTCCGGCGCCAGAATCCAGCCGGAAAGCAACAGAAGAAACAGCGCCGGGGGAACCAGACTGCGGCGCAGATTGTCAAAAATCTTCCACCAGCCGAGCGAGGTCAGCGTATTGGGGATCCGCTGGTCGGCCGGTCCGAGCACGCGCGGAAGAAGCCAGCCGGCGATCTGCCAGTCGCCGCGGATCCAGCGATGACGCCGGCTCATTTCGGCGGCGAAACTGGCGGGGTGATCCTCCTGCAACTCCACATCCGTGACCAGCGCCGAGCGGGCATAGCCGCTTTCCACGAGGTCGTGGCTCAAGATGAGGTTTTCCGGGAAGCGTCCGGCCGTGGCCTGCCGGAATGCGTCCACGTCGTAGATGCCCTTGCCCACGTACGACCCTTCGGCGAACAGGTCCTGATACACGTCGGACACCTCGCGGGTATAGGGATCCATCCCGGCGTCCCCGGCGCTGAGTCGGGCGAAACGCGAGCGATGGGCCGCGAACAGGCTGATGGGCGTGCGCGGCTGCAAAATGGCATACCCTTCGACCACACGCCCCGTCGCCGGATCGAAACGCGGCCGGTTCAGCGGATGCGCCATCGTACCGATGAGTTTTCGCGCGGCATCGTGCGGCAGACCGGTATCGGTGTCCAGCGTGAGAACATAGCGAATCGTTGGGAGAATCGCCGGATCGCCGAGGATCTCCGAGAACGGATCGCGCGGTCCCCCGCGCAACAGCGCATTGAATTGCTCCAGCTTGCCGCGTTTGCGCTCGTAGCCCATCCAGAGGCGCTCGTGCGGATTCCAGACGCGCGGCCGGTGAAACAAATGGAAGACGGTCGTTCCCTCGGGACTGTATCGTGCATTCAGGGACTGAATGCCTTCCCGCGTCAATCGCAACAGTTCCGCATCATCGGGCTGCAGCGCTTCATGCGAATCGCGAAAGTCGGTGAGCAGGGCGAAAAACAGATTCGGATCGCGGTTCCCCACGTATCGGACTTCCAATCCCTCCAACAAATCCGCCACGTCCGTGGACCCGGTCAGAAGCGTGGGGATGACCACCATGGTGCGACTGGTCTCCGGAATCCCATTCGAGAAGTCCATGCGGGGCAGCGCGCGCGGCGCGACCACGGCATTCGCCAGCAAATTGACCAGCGAAACCGCCATTTGCGAGGCGCCGAGGATTCCCAACGCCATCAAGATCCACGTCCCTCCGCTATTCCAACCCACCCGGCGGAGCGGCTCCAGCAGCAGATAGACCGGCATCGCCGTGAGGACCACTTGACACCCGACATAGCAGGCCACCGGGTATCGGCGAACCCCCCGCGCGAGGAGCCGTCGGAAGGACCCTCGAACGTGGACCCGGCTCTCGAGCGAACTTCGTCCCTTGTCGTTGAGATAGAAACCCACATGGGCGGCGCGGGCCTGCGGTCCCTCGCGTTCGGAGACGGCCGTCGCAAGCCGGATCGCAGCGCGCGCCACCTCGTCTTCGGCGACGCCGGACTGGCGCGCGATTCCTTCCACGACATGGCGATACCGGTCGCGTGTGCGGAAATCCATGCGGCAATACACATCGGCGGGATCGGATCGCAGGAGGCGATCCAAGAGGCTCTGGGTCTCGACAAAGGTCTGCCAGTCCATCGAGTTCACAAAGCGCAGGCTGTTGATGCTGTTTCCGATGGATACCTGATCCGCCGCCTGATTTTGATTGTCCACCCGCTGCAACTGCTCCCGGGTCAGCCCCTGTTCGGCAAGCCGGTGCTGGACCCAGCTCTCCACGGTGGCCAGCGCCGGGCTTTGCCCCTGCAACTGTCCGCAGAACTCCTCGACGAACGGGTTGCCGAACGGCGGCCCGGACTCTGCCATCTCCGCCAGCACATGGAGCACGGTGGCGGAGTCTTTCTCCACGGCCGCCAGAAGTCGCCCGGCCCACAGATGGGCCAGGTTCAGCTCGCGGCGCCGCCGGGCAATATGCACCGAAACGCGCCGCAGGTTCTCGATCAACCCCAGGCGCAGCATGATCGGCACGGCCCACAGTTCCCCAAGGGTCAAGGGAGTGACGGACTGGTAGGCCGCGATGAAGTGACTGACATTGTCCGCATCCAGCCGGCCGTCGACGTGAGCGATCAACTCCAGAGCGATGTCATACACGCGGGGAAACCCTGCGGACGCCCCCTTCGATAACCGGGGCAGTTTCCGGCTGTAGGACCGCGGCAAGTGCAACCGGGTCACGCTGATTTGCTGTTCGATCAGGTAGAAATTGTCCAGAAGCCATTCGCCCGACGCGGTGATGCGCCGACCCTCGACTTCCGCGCGGGTCACCAGATCGTAGGCCAGAATGAGGGCCTGTTCGTTGTCCGCCAACCGGAGCAACAACCGGTTCGGACCGCGTTTCGGATCCAGTTGATGTTGACCCGCCACCGCGATGGCATGCCGACGCAACTGCTCATCACTGAACAGTTCGGCGCGCAGGGGGTGCTCGCTCGCGTTTACGCTCCGCGGCGATCGGCGGCCCATCCCGGTTTTCCTCCATAACGACGGATACAGCATGTGGTTCCACCTGTTCACTTCCAAGCGTCTTCCCGGTGGGGCGTCCTACCCGCCGTCGCGTAGAAATGCCGTTCCTGTTGGTTCACGGATTCAACCCGATTACGGCAATACGGTAAAGCATGATCCGGAACCTTTTAATGGGGTGATACCCTACCGCAGAATGTCGAAGGACGCTCCGCCGTCCGTTGTAGCCTGCCACGCCGAACAAGCGCTCCGAAGCACGGACGGCGGGCTCACATGGAGGCGCGGAAGAATCCCCTGGCCCGCGCTGTCCAAGGTTCGGACGACGGCATCGGCCACCCTTCCAACCCCTGGATAAATCGGCCCCGCCTCATTACCACTCAACCAATTCCAGCCGAGTATCTTGCAAACCACTTT
>CAYXFW010000396.1:0-3665 GCA_964464305.1 uncultured Verrucomicrobiota bacterium | reverse complement strand
GGTTGTTGACCAGGTGCAGATTCCGGTTGTTGCCGTCGTCGATGATGGATCCGTCGAAGAAATTGTTCCACGGCAGCCCGTCGTCCCGATACTGCGCCCACGGCCCACCTCCGATCACACCGTTGGTCTCCAGGTTCACGACGCCCGAATAGTGGCCCTCCTTCGATGCATACAGGAAGAACGAGCCGCTCTCGTTCATGCCGCGAAGCACGATCGATTCGTTCAGCGCCGTGCCGGCGCCATAGTCCCGCATCCGGGCCACGCTGTTCATGTAGACGATCGTCGGATTGTTGGTGTCGCCCCCCTTGAACGAGTTCACGCCCCGGAAGTCGATGGTCGCCCCGTTCGTGACGATGATCGTCCCGGTGTAGCCGGGGCTTGATCCGAAGAACTCCAGATTCCCCTGGTATGAAATAATATCGCCGGAGCCCGCAACCGTTCCGAGCCGGAGCGTGGTGCCACCGTCCTTGATCAGTCCGTTCGCGCCGATGATGTTCGTCACACCCTGCTGGATCTCAACTTGAGCATTCCCGCCGTTCGTCCCGGAGAAGCGCGCCATCCCGGCGAGGCCGCCGTCCCACGTGATCGTCGAGTTTCCCGTCTGCTGAACATACAAATAGAAGACGGTCGCGGGCGTCGTATCCCAGTACTGGAGGCCCGCAAGCGTGACGCTGGAACTCAGGGTGACCCGGGGGATGGCCGTATAGTCGCCGATGAACGCAGCCCACTGGTCGCTGCCGTTCGGGACGACGCTCGTATCCCAGTTGGCGATGTCGTTCCAGTTCGAGTTGGCGTTGGGCCAAACGTAGATGTTCGTCGTCTGCGCGCCCGCCACGGACGCCACCATCAGCGCCGCCACGCACGCCGTGCCCAGATGAAACCGTCCGCGCGCCAATCCACGCCCAACCCTCATTCCGTTCGCCGTCATGCCCGCCTCCGTCTTTCGACACCGACAACCTCTGCCACAGTGTGGGATTACACGGCACCGCCAAGGAGATCGCAAGAGGGAAAATGAACTTTTTTCGGCCCCTCTTTCGACCCCCACCGTCGAAGACGGAGTCCTTCCGTCCCTGTACCCCGGGGTCCGGGCACCGTCAGCCGCACCGTGGTGCAGGTCCTTGCCCCGCCGGACGCTTGCACGATGGCCCGGCCCATTTGCTTTCGTCCACCCGACGCGTACATGTGTGAACGAAACGAGCCCGCGCCGGGACGGCCGGGCTCGACGGAGATCAACCATGAAGCGGATGAGTTGGACATTGGCGGCGGCCCTGCTGACGGTCGCCGGAGCGAACGCGGGGTCGACGGAGTTCGATTTTGCTGATCCCAAGGGAGTCAACGGCATACACTTGCAACTTGACACCCCCCTGGAGCCCATCGCGGGCATCGCGGGCGGCGTCAGCGGCAAAGTGACGTTCGACCCGGCGGCGCCGGAGAAGACGACGGGCTTCATTGAGGTGGTGGCGGGGGAGATCGCCTTCGTCAACCCGATGATGACCAAGGTGGTGCGCGGCGCGGACTGGCTGCAGATCGACCTCCATCCGGACCTCCGGTTCGATGTGCGTGAAGTCCTCGAAGTCCGCAAGGGCGAAGGCGAGGGACGCTTCGTTCTGAAGGTCCGGGGCGATTTCGAGTGCAAGGACATCAAGAAGTCGCTCGTCACCGACGTGTCCGTTCACGTCCTGCCCGGCCGGATGGGCGACCGGGTCCAGAAGTCGAAGGGCGATCTCATGGTCCTCCGCGCCGAGTTCTCGGTCAAGCGCACCGATTTCGGACTGAAGCAGGACCCGGCGTTCCTGCTCGTGGCGGACGACGTGCAGATCCGCTTCGCCATCGTCGGCCACGCTCCGTCGAAGTAGGGGAACACCAAGACGCAAAGACCGCAAAGGGGGGGGCGGAGGGGAGAGCGGACAGGATAACGGGATGGACAGGATGGGGACGAGCCGGAGGAGTGAGAGGAGGCGCCGACCGCACGCTGAAGTATGGCAGTGTGGCGGTGTGGCGGTGTGGCGGTGGTGAGACCCCACAAACAGGGCACGGAGCAATCCCGCCGACCTCTGACCTCCGACTTCCGTCCGTCCGTCCGCCCTCGGACCCCGACCCCCGCCCCTTGCCTACCGCCGGATGCGGCGGCGGAGGAGGCTGCCGAGGGCGGCGAGGCCGAGAAGGCCCAGCGTCTGCGGCTCGGGCACCACGGTCAGCGTGATGTCCGTCTCGCTATAGTCGATCTGGAACGTCGTCCCGCTGACATCGAACGTCCCCAGGTCCGGCTTCCCGCTGAACGTCCCGTCGATGCCCGGGTCGAAACTTGCAAATCCGCTGACGATCGTAAACACGTCGCCCACGCCCGGAGTTCCGCCGAGGATCACGCTCAGGTTCGGGCTGCCGGACAGATTGAGCGCGTTGTTTCCCGGACCGCCGGTCATGACGAGCTTGTCGTAATCGTCACCAATAATATCGTTCAGTTCCAGCATCAGCGTCGCCCCGGCGCCGAGCGTCACATTGCCATTCGCCGTCAGCGTGCCAGCGCTGTTGCCGGGCGAGACGGTTCCCGCGCTTGTGACGGCGCCGACCGTGCCGATGCCGCCGAGCGTCCCGCCATTCTCGACCGTGATCAGGCCCAGAGCGGTCCCATCGACCGCCAGCGCGCCACCCGACTTGACGGTCATGTCGCTGGCGTGCGATCCGCTGATTCGTAGCGTGCCCGCCTCGATCGTCGTCGAACCCGTCGCTGTGTTGGCGTTCGTCAGATGCAGGTAGCCGTCCCCCTTCTTCGTCAACGCCAGGTTGTTCTCGTTGACCCCGGCGCCGCCGAGGTAGCCGCCGTAGAGATTCGTCCTGCCGGCGGCAATGTTGAGCGTCAGCGTGCTGTTCGTCGGCGCGCCGCCGATGACCCGGTTGTTGACCCCGGTTCCTCCGCTGGTCAGGTACAGCCCCGCGAGCTCCTGATTGGCTCCGGCCAGGATCAGAATGCCGCTGGCGCCGACCTTCCCGATCGCGAGCGTTCCGGAGTTTGTCCTGCCCCCGAGCAGCACTGTGGTGCCCACCGGCAGCCGATCGTTGCCGTTGGTCAACTGGAGGTACGAGTCGAACCCGCCCGAATCGTCCGCGTCCTTGTTGTTGCTGAGATGGGTGAATCCGCCGTACGTGCCCACGCCGCCGAATACGATCTGGCTCGTACGGGCGACGACTCCTGTCCCGCCCGACAAGCCATCCTGCAGAAAGTGCATATTGCGGGCATTGCCATCGTCCCGAATCGTGCCATTGAAGTAGTAGTCCTTCCGATAGTCGGCCCCCGGATAGAGGGCCAACCCGATCGTTCCGTTCGTGTACAGCGTCGTGACGCCGCTGTATTGGGAGTTGGTGTTCAGAAAGAGGCTGATCGATCCGGCCGCGTTGACGCCGTAGATGTTGAAAGGCTCGGAGATCGTCGCCCCATTGCCGCTTCGCGGCCTGGCCTGGCCCGTCTTGTAGATATCGGTCGCCCCGTTCGTATCGCCAAAGCCCCAATATTGCTTCTCCGCGGTGCCGGTCATATTGTCGAGCTGCACATTGTCTCCGTCGACGACAAGCCTCCCGGTGAAGTTGCTATTGAGTCCTGTCAGGGTCAGCCGTTTCCACGACCCCGTGATCGTCACGGTGCCGTCGCCGACCAGCGGACCGTCCAC
>CAYXFW010000395.1:0-3666 GCA_964464305.1 uncultured Verrucomicrobiota bacterium | reverse complement strand
GATTTGATGTCTCCGTACGGCCATACCTCCACACCGCCACACTTCCACCCCATCCTGTGATCCTGTCCGCTCTTCTCCTGTCTGCGTCTTCCGGTCCGCCGTTCCGGGTAGGGCGCGACCGCCGGGCGCGCCGGGATGAGGCAAGCGCAACGGGATCGTGACAACGGCCGGCCCAGCGGTCCGGCCCTACCCGGACATCGCGAGCGACCGCCGGGCAAGCCGGGGCCGCGGTCTGCGCTTCGGGGCGCCAGCCAGATGCGTTTCCCGGCGTCGTCGATTCTGGTATGTTACACGGGAAATGACTGAGAAACGGCAGAGTTTTGGGGAACGCCTTTCGCGGGGCGTGCTGATCTTCGATGGCGCGATGGGCACGGAGATCTACAAGCGCCATTTCTTCGTCAACGCGTGCTTCGACGCGCTTTGCCTGAGCGCGCCGGACGTGATCCGCGAGATTCATCGCGCGTATGCCGAGGCGGGTGCCGACGTGCTGACGACCAATTCCTTCGGAGCGAACTCGAACAAGCTGGCCGTCTTCGGCCTGGCCGACCGGATGCGCGAGATCAACGAGGCCGCCGTACGTCTGGCGCGCGAATGCGCCGGGGAGGACCGGCTGGTCGCCGGATCGGTGGGACCGTTCGGTGACCGCCCGTTCGGTCAGGAGATCTCCGAGGAACAGATGACCGCGATCCTGGCGGACCAGGCCGGTGTGCTGGCCGGGGCGGGGGCGGACTTCATCCTGTTCGAGACCCTGACGACGCGGGCCGACGTCGAGCGCGCGTGCCGCGCCATGGTCTCGCATCCGGACGTGCCGTACGTCGTCAGTGTGACGGTCGATCGCGAGGGCGAGACGGTCAAGGGCGAACCGGTTTCGCTGCTGCTCGAGCCGGTCCGGTCCGCCGCTCATGCGCCGGATGCAATCGGCCTCAACTGCGGGAAGGGGCCGGAAAGCAGCCTGGCGGCGCTGGAGATTCTCGTGGCGGCGACGGACCTTCCGGTCATCGTCCAGCCCAATGCGGGTGTGCCGAAGGCGGTCGACGGGCGGCTGATCTACATGACGAGCCCCGAGTACCTGACGACGTACGCGATGCGGTTCGTCCAGCTCGGGGCGCGCGGGGTGGGCGGGTGCTGTGGAACCACGCCGGAGCACATCCGCGACATCGCCCGAAGCATCCGGCCGCTGTCCGGAACGCAGGCGGCGCACCGGATGCTGGCTGCCGCGCCTTCGGTCGACCTTGCGCCCCGTCCTCCCACGGCCGGAAAGTCGCGCTTTGCCGCGAAACTGGCGGAGGGAAGGTGGGTCACGTCCGTCGAGATCGCTCCGCCGCGGGGGTGGGACCTGTCCGCCACGATCGCCGGCGCCCGGGCGTGCCGCGAGGCCGGGGTGGATGCGATCAACATTCCCGACGGTCCCCGCGCGAGTGCGCGCCTGTCGCCGCTGATCGCCGCCCAGGCGATCCAGCGGGACGCCGGGATCGAGGCGATCCTCCATTTCTGCTGCCGCGACAAGAGCCTGATCGGCATGCAGGCCGACCTGCTCGGCTGTGCGGCCGCGGGCATTCACAATATCCTGTTCATCACGGGCGATCCGCCGAAACTGGGCGACTTCCCGTTCTCGACGGCGGTGTTCGATGCCGATTCGATCGCGATGACCCGCATTCAGGATCGGATGAACCGCGGGGTCGACATCGGCGGAAAGCCGCTCGATCCGCCCACCTCGGTGCTCCTCGGCGTCGGGGCGGATCCGAATGCGATCGACATGAAGCGCGAGCTCCGGCGGATGCGCGAGAAGGCGGAGGCCGGTGCGGAGTTCGTCATCACGCAGCCCGTGTTCGCGGTCGAACCGCTGTTCCGGTTTCTCGAGGCGATCGGCGACCTGCGGATTCCGGTCATCGCGGGCATCTGGCCGCTGTCGAGCCTTCGCAATGCGGAGTTCATGCGGAACGAGGTGCCCGGGGTCGTTGTGCCCGACGAGACCATGCGGCGCATGGCGTCGGCGGCGGGGCGGGAGGAGCAGCGTCGGGCGGGCATCGGGATCGCCCGCGACGCGGTCGCCCGGCTCCGGGGGGCCGTGGCGGGCGTCCAGGTCAGCGCCCCGTTCGGCAACGTGGCGACGGCGCTGGCGGTTCTTGCCGCCCCGGTTCCGGGTGTGGATTCGATTTGACCCGCGAAGGGCGGCGAAGGATGCTGGTGCCGTCTTGAAGAAGGCTTGGAGGGCTGTTCGATGAATGTGGTGTCCGTGATCATGGGCGGAGGGGCGGGGACGCGGTTGCAGCCGCTGACGCGGGACCGGGCGAAACCGGCCGTTCCGATCGCCGGCAAATACCGGCTCGTCGACATCCCGATCAGCAACTGCCTCAACAGTCACCTCCGCAAGATCTACCTGCTGACGCAGTACAACAGCGTGTCGCTCCACGAGCACGTCGGGAACACCTACCAGTTCGACCAGTTTCATCGCGGGTTCGTGCGGATCCTGGCCGCGCAACAGACGCCGGACACGGAGTCGTGGTTCGAGGGAACGGCGGATGCGGTCCGCAAGTCATTCCGATACTTCATGGACGAAACGCCGGACCTCATCCTGATCCTGTCCGGCGACCAGCTCTACCGCATGGATTTTCAGAAGGTCATCGAGCAGCACGTCGCCAACCGGGCCGATGTGACGATCGCGACGAAGCCGGTGCCGCGCGCCGAGGCCGGGGCCTTGGGCATCATGCAGATGGGAGAAGGGAACCGCATCGTCCGCTTTGCCGAGAAACCCGGGAATTCTCCCAAGCTGGACGAGTTGCGCGCGCCCATGTACCGCGAGGAGCGGTACCTTGCCAGCATGGGCATCTACGTGTTCAACCGGAAGGTGCTGGAAGAACTGCTTGGCGACCCGAAGCTGGCCGATTTCGGAAAACACATCATTCCCGATGCGATCGAGAAGTTCAATGTGTGCAGCTTCATTTTCGACGGGTATTGGAAGGACATCGGGACCATCGGCTCGTTCTGGGAGGCGAATCTGGAGTTGACCGACCCGCATCCGCCGTTCACGTTCTACGAACCCAAGGCGCCGGTGTTCACGCACATGCGCTACCTGCCGTCGACGAAGATCAACTGCTGCGACCTGAACCGCACGCTGCTGGCGGAGGGTTGCATCATCAGCGGTCACCGCATCCTGCATTCGATCGTCGGTGTCCGCGCCACGGTGGGCGTGGGAACGGTGATCGAGCATTCGATCCTGATGGGCGCGGACTTCTACGATTTCGAGAAGCCCGTCGACCGGATCCCGCCGATCGGCATCGGGAGGGACTGCTACATCCGCAATGCGATCGTCGACAAGAACGCGCGCATCGGCGACGGGGTCTATATTACGCCCGACGGAAAGGCCGACGGCACGGTCACGCCGGTCTACACCGTGCGCGACGGCGTGATCGTGATCGGCAAGAACGCGGTGATCATGCCGGGGACGCGGCTGTAAATGGACCGAATCCTCATCCGCGATCTCGCGCTGCGCTGCATCATCGGGATCTATCCCGAGGAGCGGCGCGCGAAGCAGGATGTGATCGTCAACCTCGCCATCGAGTCGGACTTCCGGCGGGCGGCGAGGACGGACTCGATCAAGGATGCCGTCGATTACAAGGCGCTGAAGAAGGGTGTAATCGACCTCGTGGAGACCAGTTCCTTCGA
>CAYXFW010000394.1:0-3669 GCA_964464305.1 uncultured Verrucomicrobiota bacterium | reverse complement strand
AGCCGGCTTGGCCGCCGGGGCTTGGACGGCCGCCGGGGTGGGGGCGGCGGCTTGGCCCTCCGCGGCCCGCCCCGCCGTGGCCGTCGCCAGTAGCGCCACCATCGCCCATCCCGTCTTCCGCAGAGTTGTCATGACCGGTCTCCAATGAAAAGAATAGTGCGGGCCGGGCCGTAAGCAAATGCCGTCGAGACCTGAAACCTGACACCTGAAATCTCTTTCTCCTTGCAACTGAACCATCGTTCAGTATCATGGAGACCGCGGAGGGCACGATCATGGCGCGACGACTGGCGTGGGACGAAAAGATCCGGCGGTTGCGGGATTTCTGCCGCCGGGAGGGGCGGATGCCGGGCTACGCGGAACTACTGGCCCTGCTGGGGTTTCGCTCGAAGAACGCGGCGTTCGGCCTGCTCGCGCGGCTGGCGCGGGAGGGCTACATCCGCAAGGGCCCGGGCGGCAAGGCGGCGCCGACGCGGCGGCTGACGGGCACGGTGCGGCTTCTCGGCGCCGTGGCGGCGGGCTTCCCGTCGCCGGCGGAGGAGGAGTTGGCGGACATCCTGAGCCTCGACGAATTCCTGATCCGGCGGCCGGAGGCGACGTTTCTGCTGACGGTGAGCGGAGACTCGATGATCGATGCTGGCATCCACCCGGGCGACCTCGTCCTCGTCGAGCGCGGCCGGCCGCCGAAGAACAGCGACATCGTCGTCGCCCAGGTCGACGACGAATGGACCCTCAAGTATTTCGTCCGCGACGCCGACGGCGTCCGCCTCGAGCCTGCGAACCGGAAATATAAACCCATCCGCCCCTCCCGCTCGCTGACCATCGGGGGGATTGTGAAGGCGGTTATACGGAAGTACGGATAGTTCCAAGTTCCAAGTTCCAAGTTTCAAGTTTCAAGTTTTCGAAATCTTTTGGAATTGTTGGGGTGCGGCGCCTTCATGGAAGTAGGGTCCATGCGGGATCCGGAAGAAGGGGCACGGCATGAGCACGATTCGATCGTTCGAGGGTCTGGTGGCGTGGCAGAAGGCCCGGGGCCTGGCCGTGGAGGTCTATTCCGTGTCCAAGGGTCATTCGTTTGCACGGGACTTTGCTCTCCGGGACCAGATTCGACGCGCAGCAGTGTCCGTGATGTCCAACATCGCAGAAGGGTTCGAACGGGACGGTACACGCGAACTCCTTCATTTCCTGTCCACGGCCAAGGCCTCCTGTGGCGAGGTGAGGTCCCAACTTTACATCGCACTCGATCAGGAATATCTGGCGGCCGGGGACTTTCATCGGCTTTCCGATCTTGCGCGTGAGGCCAGCCGTCTCATCGAAGGTTTCGCCCGTTACCTGCGGTCGAGCGCACTGTCCGGTCGCAAGTACGCCAAACCCTCCCCAACTTGAAACTTGAAACTTGAAACTTGAAACTCCTTCCCTCCGTCTGGACGGTTTTCCGCGGGCCGTCCTGCATTTCGACGGCGACGCGTTCTTTGCGTCCGTCGAGCAGGCGCTGGATCCCTCGCTGAAGGGGCGGCCGCTCGTGACGGGGAAGGAGCGGGGGATCATCGCCTGCGCGTCCTACGAGGCCAAGCGACTCGGCATCCGGCGCGGCATCAGCCTGTGGGAGGCGCAGCGGATGTGCCCGGACCTCGTCGTGCTGCCGAGCGACTACGAGACCTACAGTCTGTACTCGAAGCGGATGTTCGACATTGTCCGCCGGTTCACGCCGGTCGTGGAGGAGCATTCGATCGACGAGGGGTTCGCGGATCTCACGGGCCTCCGCCGCTTGCACCACGGCGCCTACGAACAGATCGCACTCGCGATCCAGAAGACCGTGCTGGACGAGCTCGACCTGGGCATCTCGATCGGCCTGAGCCTGTCGAAGAGCCTCGCGAAGCTCGCCTCGAAGTTCCGCAAGCCCGCCGGGTTCACCCCGGTGGCCGGGCGTCACATCCACCTGTTTCTACGGCGGCGGACGCTGGCCGACGTGTGGGGTTTCGGGCCGAACACCGTCGCGCTGCTGGAGAAGCACGGGTTGCGGACGCCCTACGACTTCGTGACCCGGCCGCAGGCGTGGGCGGACCGGCTGATGGGCAAGATCGGCCGGGAACTGTGGAGCGAACTGCGGGGCGACGCGGTCTACCCGGTGGCGACGGAGGAGAAGCCATCCCAGGCCAGCATCAGCAAGTGCAAGACCTTCACGGCGCCCTCGACGGACGGCGACTACATCTATGCGAAGCTCGTCCGTAATCTCGAGTCGGCCTTCATCAAGCTGCGCCGCCACAAGCTCCGCGCAAAGGTGCTGGCGGTGGCGTTGCGCAAGCAGGACTTCGGCCAGCAGGCGCTCGGCGCGCGCCTGAACCGGCCGACCTCCGCCACGCACGAGGCGCTGCCGCTGCTGCGGCCGCTGTTCGACGCGATCTTCGAGCCCGGCGCCGAGTACCGCGGCACCATGGTGCTGCTGGAAAAACTCGAGGCCGACGCGGGCGAGCAACTGGACCTCTTCGAGGACCGGCTGGCGATCGACGCCATGCAGCGCGCCTCGCGCACAATCGACGCCGTCAACGCCCTTTACGGCAAGCACCGCATCGCCCTCGGCACCGCCCTGTTCCTCCCAAACCACCGCCACACCGCCCGCGACGACGCTCCGCGGCGGAAGAACGAGTTGCTGCCGGGGGAGTCCTCCCGCCGTCGCCTGTCTTTCCCCCGGATGCTTGTGCAGGTTTGAAAGGATCCCCTGCACGGGTGCGGTTGCCACGGCTATGGCGGGCAGGCACCGCCGTCGCCTGTCACTTCCCCGGATGCTTGTGCGGGTTTGAAGGAATCCCCTGCACGGGTGCGGTTGCCACGGCTATGGCGGGCAGGCACCGCCGTCGCCTGTCATTGCCCCGGATGACGGCGCGGGGACAGAGATCGGGTGGCGCGGCCGCTCCGCGGGCGCGCTTTGGGGGGCCGGACACTCACAGCGTCCAAGGTTCGGATAACCCGACCTTCCATCCTTCCAACCCCTTGGACGGGATTGCTTCACTGTCCCTCTGTTCTCTGCCTGCGAAAGACAGATTGAAGCGCGATGAAGATAAAGGTACGTTTCGCCTGTGAACACAACGATACAAATCGTGCGGGATGAGGCGCTGTCTCTCTCTCTGAGCGAGCGGGCGAGTCTGGCGCACGATCTGATTCTAAGCCTGGATGAACCCTCTGATTTCGGCCTTGGACCGGAACAGGAAGAGGAGATCGCCCGCCGTGTTCAGATGGTGCGGGAGGGCACAGCCAAAGGACGGCCTGCCGCCGAGGTGTTTCGCGATATCAAGGCGAAGTTCGGGGTATGACGGCTACGACCATCCTCCACGAGGCCGAGATCGAGCTTTGGGAGGCCGTCGAGTACTACGAGTCCAGGTCGCCAGGACTCGGCGTGGATTTCCTTGTCGAGATCGAAGCGTCTGTGCACGCCATATCTCAATCTCCTGACCGGTGGCCTGTTCGAGAAGACGGAACACGAAGACACCTGACGAATCGGTTTCCCTACGTCGTTGCGTACGTCCTGCTGCCTGATCACATCTGGATCGTTGCGTTCGCCCACTGTAAACGCAGGCCACAGTACTGGTCTGAGAGGATCGGAAAGGCAGAACAAACCGGGAGGACGGGGACATAGAAACAGTGTGGGGACAGAGATCGGGTGGTGCGGGCGCT
>CAYXFW010000393.1:0-3671 GCA_964464305.1 uncultured Verrucomicrobiota bacterium | reverse complement strand
CCGTTCCCCGCTCCGGACCTGAATCCGCATGCACCGGTGGGAAATGAACCACAAAGGGATTCCCCCCCGCAAGTAAAAACGAACCGACGCCGGAACATCGGACGGGCTCCGTCATGCGGGACCGGCGAGACGGATGTGAATGTCGCGCAACTGGCGGTCGTCAACCGCCGCGGGGGCGTTCATCAACAGGTCCACCGCCTTTTGATTCTTCGGGAACGCAATCACGTCGCGAATGCTCGTGGCACCGACCATCAGCATGACCAGCCGGTCGAGGCCGAGGGCGATGCCGCCATGCGGCGGCGCGCCGAAGGAGAGCGCCCGGATCAGGTGGCCGAAGCGATCCTCGATTTCCGCATCCGGAATTCCCAACGCCTGGAACATCCGCTGCTGCACCGCCGGATCGTGGATCCGGATGCTGCCGCCGCCGAGTTCGACGCCGTTGAGCACGATGTCGTAGGCGCGCGCGCGGATCCGCTCGGGGGCCGTGTCCAGCAGGGGAAGATCCTCGGGATGCGGCGAGGTGAAGGGGTGGTGCATGGACTGGAGGATCCCCTCGTCGTTCCGCTCGAAGAGAGGGAAATCCGTCACCCAGGTGAACGCGAACGCGTCGTCCTTGATGACGCCGGCCATCGCCCCGGCGAGCAGACGGAGCCGGCCGAGCAGCGTGTGGACGCGGGCCGGCATGTCCGCCGCGAAGACGATCAGGTCGCCGACGCCGATATCCAGCGCCGTGCGCAGGGCCTCCTTCTCGGCCTCCGAGAAGAACTTCACGATCGGCGACTTCCAGGAGCCGTCCTCCTGCACGCGGATGTGCGCGAGTCCCGCAAGGCCGGCATCCTTCGCCATCGCCGTCCACTCGTCCAGCACGCGGATCGGCGCACCGGCCAGGCCCTTGGCGTTGACCGCCTTGACGACGCCCCCCTTTTCCACCGCGCCGGCGAAGACCTTGAATGCGCTGCCGCGGAAGACACCGCTGAGGTCGACGATTTCCATTCCGAAACGGAGATCCGGCTTGTCGCTGCCGAACCGGCTCATCGCATCGGCATAGGTCATCCGCGGGAGCGGCAGGGCCGGCACGGGGCGGCCGGCGGTTTCGCAGATCGCGGCGAGGAGACCGTCGACCAGCGTCAGGATGTCGTTCTCCTCGACGAAGGACATCTCGACGTCGATCTGCGTGAACTCCGGCTGCCGGTCGGCGCGCAGATCCTCGTCGCGGAAACAGCGGGCGATCTGCACGTAGCGGTCGAGGCCCGCCATCATCAGGAGCTGCTTGTACTGCTGCGGCGCCTGGGGCAGGGCAAAAAAGGTCCCGGGCGTGACACGGCTGGGCACGAGGAAATCGCGCGCGCCCTCGGGCGTGCTCTTGGTCAGGATCGGCGTTTCGACCTCGAGGAAGCCGTGGCGGTCGAAATAACGGCGCGTCGCCAGAACGATCGCATGGCGCTTCTCCAGCCTCTGCTGCATCCGCGACCGCCGCAGGTCGAGGTAGCGATGGGTCAGACGGAGATCCTCCGACACGCGCTCGGCCTCGACGTCGTCGAGCGGGAACGGCGGGGTCTGGCTTCGGTTCAGAACCTGGATTCGCGAGGCGCGCACCTCGATGCCGCCGGTCGGCATCTTCGCATTGACCATGTCCGCGGGGCGCGGCTCCACGGCCCCGGCGATCCGGATCACGTACTCGGACCGCGACGCCTGGGCCGTATTCCACGCCTCCTGCGAGTCGCGCGGGTCGAACACGACCTGCGTCAGGCCGTAGCGGTCGCGCAGGTCGATGAAGATGAGCCCGCCGTGGTCGCGGACCGTGTCCACCCACCCGCACAGCTCCACGTGATGTCCGGCGTGCGACGGCCGCAGCTCGCCGCAGGTATGCGATCGCATCATGGTCAGAATCCCCGCTGGTAAAACAGCGCATGGTACGGGAGCGCTGCCCGCGCGTCAAACGGCCCGCCGGTCCGGAATACACGGCCCTCCCCGTGACGCGCGACGTTCGGGCGCGGGCGGCGCCAACTTGAAACTTGGAACTTGAAACCTGGAACTTCCTTGTCTCCCGTCTCCGTCCCGGCGATACTCGGTCTCACGGCAGGAGGCACCATGATGAGGATGGCTTGGTTGGGGATCGGCGTGGTATTCGCCGGCATCGCGTCGGGCCAGGGCACCGCCCTGCGCGTTTCGTTCCGGACCTCGGTCGAATCCCCCGAATGCGGCCTCCGTCTGCCCGTCTTCAGCGGCGCCCAGGCCCGCGGGCTGCCGACGGCGGTGACGCATACGTACACGTCCACGAAGGGCGACGTCCTCCAGATGTTCGATCCGCGCGAGCTGTGGCTCGCCCGAACGTGGCGCGGACGGTGGGAGGACAAGGGCGGCAATGCGGTGACGCTGGCCGAGATCGACCGCCCCATGCCGGGCCCCTTCGAGCGGCCCCACATCCCCTCCGCCCAATTCGAGGAGGCATTCGGCAAGGTTCCGCCCGTGTCGGACGAGGCGTCCCTCGCGAAATGGGCCGCCGCCTTCGCCGGCCGCGAGGTCGCCGGTCCTGCCTTCACCGCCCCGGG
Source organism: uncultured Verrucomicrobiota bacterium (assembly GCA_964464305.1). Classification (GTDB taxonomy): domain Bacteria; phylum Verrucomicrobiota; class Kiritimatiellia; order PWTM01; family PWTM01; genus VGWF01. The sequence goes on along the minus strand of CAYXFW010000393.1, from coordinate 1,119 downwards.
GGGCATGCGGCTGGCCAACGTGCAGGGGTTTGCGTTCACCGGCGGAAAGGGAACGGCCGTCGGCTATGCGTTCCATCTGCGCCCCGGGCCGAACATCGCCCATACCGGCGTCCATTTCTTCGTCCTGTTCGAGTTCAAGGATGGCGCAGCGGCACCGGCCTGCCGGGCCGCGGTCGAACGCGACGCCCTGCCAGCCTTCGTGCCGATCCCGCGGCGCACGCAGGTGTCCGCGAACAAACGGTTTCAGAACGACGCGACCGCCCCCACCGCGGCGCGGAGCGCCGAGGCGGAGATCAGCCGCGCCGCGGCGCTGCGGAGCATCGAGGGGCTCAAGGGCTGGTGGCACGTCGAAACCACCAACTTCGTCTTCGTATCCGATCTGCCCGGCGTCCGCGCCTCGCTCGTGCGCCAGCTCCAGGCCGATGTCGAAACGCTGCGCGGCGCCTTCGCCACCGTCCTCCCCCCCTTCGAACCCATCCGCGACATCAGCGTGATCCGCGTGTTCAACGCGCGGCCGGATTATCTCGCGTACATGGGCGCGGGAGCGGAATGGAGCGGCGGCATGTGGGTTCCGTCCAAACGCGAACTCGCCATCAGCCCGATCGAGTTCGGTTCCGTGCGCGAGCGCAAGGAATGGATCCTCAGCGTGGTCTACCACGAGGCGCTTCACCAGTACCTGCACTACGCCTACCGCGCCGCGGACACCCCGGCCTGGTACAACGAAGGACACGCCATGTTCTTCGAAGGCGCCGAGATCGGCCGGACGGGTATCGAAATCGGCGAGTCGGAACGCCGGGCGAAGGAGATCGACGAGATGGTCGCCGGGGACGGCCCCGACTTTGCCCCGGTCACCACCCTCTCGTACCCGCAGTTTTATTCCGAGAAGGAACGGGACCGCAACTATGCCACGTCCTGGGCGCTCGTGTATTTCCTCCGCAAGGCCGCACCGGCCGACCGCCCCTACGCCAAGGTCCTCGACCGCTGCCGCGAGATCCTCAAGGAACAGAAATCGAGGAACGAACCTCCCGCCCCCCAGGCGGCCTTCGCCGGCATCGACCTGGCGCAGATCACCGCCGATTTTCGGGAGTTCTGGAAATCCACCGCCCAACGCAACGCAGC
>CAYXFW010000392.1:0-3677 GCA_964464305.1 uncultured Verrucomicrobiota bacterium | reverse complement strand
ACAGCGCCAGCAGAAGGAAGCACCATCCTCCGCTCCACAGCACCATCGAGCTGGTCCAGAGCGGCTTGTTGATGGGAAACCACAGGCTCCAAACCCAGCCCAGCGCGAGTCCTCCCACGCCCGCCGCGAGCAGCCACCGGAGCTTCTGCAATTCCGTCCGGGTGGATTGAAGCAACCGACCGGCATGCATCCCGAGCATGACCGTCGCGGTGAAGGTCATGATGGTGAGGATGTAGGTGTGGTGCCCGGCGCTGAACCGGCCCATGACGAGCGTGTCGATGGAAGCGGCGAGATTGCGGCCATCCTCCAGCACGCCCGCGGCCAGGCCGGGCGCGGGGATGAAGGTCAACGCCAGCCAATAGCCGACGAGCAGCGCGGCGGTGATCCATGGCTGAATCCTGCGCGGCACATGCAGCATGGCCAGCCCGGTGAGGACGTAGCCGCAGGCGATGCACTGCAGCACGTTGCTGAAAAGCTTGAGCTTGGATACGTCGAGCGTCAGCAGGTTTCCCTGAACCGCCATGCCCAGCACCCAGAGCACGACGAAGCGCCACGCCATGCGTCGGTAGATCGCGCGCCTGGGCGCGCCCCGCTCGATCTGCTTGTCGAACGAGAACGGCATCGCGACGCCCACGAGGAAGAGAAACAGCGGCATGATGAGGTCCCAGAAGCTGAACCCGCCCCACCGCGTGTGCTCCATCGTCGTCGTCCACCACGCAGGCGTCGGCTGCGGGCGATACCACGCGGCCAGAAGGCTCAGGAAGAGGTACTTCCCGTTCATGATCCAGAGCATGTCGAACCCCCTCAGCGCGTCGATGGAGAGGATGCGGCCCCCGCCGGGCGGGGGGACGGCGCGCCCGGGATCGGGCGGCGCATTCACGGCGGCGTGTGTTTCAGTCATGCGGATGCCGCACCATGGTACCCGTTCCGCGGTCAGTGTCCATTCCTGCACGACTCGCGCCGGGCTTCGTTCAGATATCCGCGGTACCGAGGGTTGCTTTCGATGTTGCCGCACATGTAGATGTGCGGGAGTTCCTCGTCGAAACCGCGGTTGCGGAAGAAGCGGCGCGCCGGGCGGTTCAGCGGGTCGGTGTCGGCCATCACGATGCGGATGCCTTCCTCCTCGACCATCATCTGGATCAACTTGTCCGTGAGCCGTCCGGCAACACCGCACCGGCGCCACTGCGGATGCGCGCAGAGCCAGATGATGTAGCCGTAGCTCCAGGCTGAACCCGGCTTGTTGATCACGGAACCGAGGACAAATCCGACGATTCGAGGGTCCGTTTGCGTCTCGGCCTCGGCGACGAGGCAGTACTCGCCATCGATGTTGAACCGCGTCGTAACCTCGTATTCGTCCCAACTCCTGTAAAGAACCGGCCATTGACCGGCCTTGAACTGCGTCAGGCCCAGATCGTAGACCTCGGCAAGGTCTAGAATCGTCATCTTCCGGATTGTGGTCGACCGTTGGACGCTCCCGTTCTTCAAGAAAACAGTCCTCTCTGCCGTGTTCGCGGCGACGAAAAAAACGGACCACTTTAGCACGGTGCGCAGAATCCCGAAAGCCTGACCGGTCGCGTAAAGTGCAAGTAGATCCGGAACAGTATAATACGTATCTACAAGACTTGGATGGCGGCAGACGGCGGTTTCCGGCCGGAAGGCTCCGGGCGGGCCATTCTTACGGCGGGTCGCCGGCGGGGCGCCGGACGTCGCGGGTGCCGAAGAGCGTCAGTTCGTCCAACAGTGCGGCGCGGTTGTGCAGTCCCCACATCGTCAGGCGGACATGCCGGGCGGCGGCGGGTGTCAGCCTGACGGCATGGCCTGCGGGAGGGGCGGGGGTCGTGCCGCTGTCGCGAACCATCTGCCAGGCCTGTCCGTCCGCGGACACCTCGACGGTGTAGCCGTTGCAGGGGCGGTCTGCCGACAGGGCCGTCCGGTCTCCGGACAGGACGAGGGCGGCCACGCTGCAAGCGCCCCCGAGGTCCAGCGTCACGCTCCCCTCGTGCGGCACGGCGGTGCGGATGCGCGGTCCGAAGCGCCCGTCGGTCAGTGCCGGCGCCGGCCGGGACGTTCCGGTCTTGTCCGACACCTGCGCGGTCGCGCGGCCCGTGGTCAGGTCCGCCAGGCCCGCCGTCGCGTCGGCGAGCTGCTTCTCGAACGCCGCGGTCGTCCGCTGCATCCAGCCGCGCGCCGGGGTGCGGCCGTGCTCGTCGATGCCGAGTGCCATGACGGACGACCAGTCGGGGTATCTGGCCAGCCGGCGGCCGACGTATCTCATCCCCGCGGCCGGCTCGGGCCGGAGTTCGCCCGCCGCGAGCCTGCCGAGCGGCATCGCCTCCGCTTCGACGCGGTAGGCGCGTCCGGCCTTCGTGTCGAACTCCAGCACGACCGCTGCGCTGCGCAGGACGGGCGAGCCGCCGGCGCTGACGACCGCGGCGCCGCGCCACGGGTTTGCCATGCGGCAAAGGCCTCCGCGCAGGCTCTCGATCAGCGCGTAGCGCACTTGTCCCTGGTCGACGTCGGCGGTGACCGCGAAGCCTCCGCGGGCGTGGAGGCGATACTGCGCCTGCCACTTCGCCGGCCACGCGGGCGCGACGCGGATCGTTCCGTCGTGGCTCTGCAACAGCATTTCCTGCACGGTCTGCGCGTCCGTGCCGGCGGTGTCGTAGTAGGGCGAATCCGGCTGCCGGTCGGGATAGGCGATGGGCGTCGGGCTGCTCCACATGGCCGCGCTGCCACGCAGGTTCGAGCGCAGGTGGGCCATCAGGAGTTTCGCCGCGTCGTCACCGAGCCCGAGCCGCGCCGCCGCCACGGCGGCCGGCTCCCATCCGTTTCCCATGCCCGGCACCGGACGCTGGCGGAAGGTGCTGACGGCGCGATCGTAGTCGGGCCGTCCGATGCCGAAGACGCCGAAGGGGTAGATGGCATAGTTGGCCACGTTCTCGGAGTTGTGCCGCGGATCGGACGGCTTGAGGTCCGCCTCGCGGATCATGTTCTTCTCCGCGTCGACGGGGAAGGGGGCGAGGTTGTCGAGCAGGTCCTTCCACCGCGGCCGCATGCCGGCGTCGAGATCGAGCTTTTCGCTGATCCGGATCGCGAGCGGGAGGCCCCAGCGGAGGGCGGCAAGGTCCTGCGACGGATCCCTGACCAGCCAGTACGACTCCTGCGCGTCGGCGGGGTCGATGTGGTACCTGCCGTCCTCGCCCTTCTTCGCATAGCCGAGATAGAAGTCGAGGCTGCCCTTCAGCATCGGATAGGCGTACTCGCGGAGCCAGGCCTCGTCGCCAGTGAACTCATAGCGCCACATCGCCTGCAGCGCGACCTCGGCGGCGACGGTGAAGACGAAGGCGGTGTAACCGCCGGGGGGTTTGATCGGGCGGATCGTGACGGCGGGGGCGACGGGGATGTGTTCCGGGATGAAGTAGCCGTCGACGCCCATCCCGCGGCCGCTCTCCCGCGCCACCTTCGCTGCGCGGCCGTAGAGATCGAAGAACGGATCCGTCAATCCGGCGTGCCCGGCCGCGCAGGCCGGCCAGAAGATCTCGCGCGTGTTCTGGTGCCAGTAACCGCCGCCCCAGTAGCGAAGGTCGTCCCACGTCAGCCAGTTTCCGCCGTTGAACTTCGGGCAGAGCGTCTTCCGCGCCATCGAGACCCGGACGCCCCTCGTACGATGCGGCAAT
>CAYXFW010000391.1:0-3682 GCA_964464305.1 uncultured Verrucomicrobiota bacterium | reverse complement strand
CGAGGCCGCGCGCGGCCGCAAGGACGTGCTCGACCATGTCCTCCTCTGCGGCCCGCCGGGTCTCGGCAAGACGACGCTCGCCTACATCCTCGGCGATGCGATGCAGGTCGGCGTCAAGGCGACCTCGGGGCCCGTCATCGACAAGCCCGGCGATCTCGCCGGCCTCCTGACCAACCTGGAGCGCGGCGACATCCTGTTCATCGACGAAATCCACCGGATGCAGAAGAGCGTCGAGGAGTATCTCTACTCGGCGATGGAGGACTTCGTTCTCGATATCATGATCGACCAGGGCCCCAACGCCCGGTCGGTCCGGCTCAACCTCCAGAAGTTCACCCTCATCGGCGCGACCACGCGCAGCGGCCTTCTGACCGCCCCGCTGCGGACCCGCTTCGGCATGACCGCGCGGCTCGACTACTACGCCGCCGCCGACCTGACCCGCATCCTGCAGCGGTCGGCCCGCATTCTGAACGTCGATCTCGAGGACGACGGCGCCGCGGAGATCGCCCGCCGCGCGCGCGGCACGCCCCGCATCGCGAACAACCTTCTGCGCTGGGTGCGCGACTACGCCCAGGTCCGCGCCGGAAACCGCATCACGCGCGACGTCGCCGACGCGGCACTGGTGATGCTCAACGTCGACGCCAATGGACTCGACGAGATGGACAAGCGCATCCTCGAAACGCTCCTGCACAAGTTCGCCGGGGGACCGGTCGGCCTCAACAACATCGCGGTCTCCGTCGGCGAGGAGGCCGGCACGATCGAGGAGGTCTACGAACCGTACCTGATCCAGGAGGGCTACATTCAACGGACACCGCAGGGCCGCATCGCCACCGAGCGGTGCTACCGCACGATGAACCTCGTGCCCCCCGCCCGGCAAGGAAACCTCACCTGATTCGGAAGCGCGAAATCCTGATCCCGAAGCACGAGGCAAACGCCAATTCTCAAGCACGAAACCCCGAAGCATCGGTCTGTTTGAGTCATTGCAGCTTTTTGTGCTTCGTGTTTGTTTCGTGCTTCGAGATTGAGATTTCGTACTTCACCGCCCGCTAACCTGGAACCTGAACCTTGGAACTTGAAACTCCTCCCCCCCGTCCTTCCGGCGAACCGGCCCGCAGCCTGCGGCTTGCGGTCCTGGAGGGATGCTCGTCGGCGGCGTTCGGCGCGCTGACGGGCAATGCGATCGTCACCGCGTTCGCCCTGGCGCTCGGCGCGGGGGATTTCCATTTCGGGCTCCTGTCGGCCCTGACAACCGTCTCGGCGGTCGGCGGGCTGATCGGCGCGCGCATCGTCGGCCTGGTCGGCCGGCGCAAGCCGCTGGTCGCGGCGGCCGCCCTCGCCGGCCGGCTGGTCTGGGCGCTCGCGGGCGTCATCCCGTTCCTTCCCCTGACCTCCGGTGCGCGGGTCGGGATTCTTCTCGGCATCGTCTTCCTTTCCAACCTGTCGCTCAACCTGTCGCTCAATCCATGGACCTCGTGGATGACCGACCTCGTTCCGTCCGACCGGCGCGGGCGCTATTTCGGGTTCCGCAACACCGTCATCAGCCTCGCGCAGATGCTGGCCACCTACGGCACCGGGCTTCTGGCCTCCGCCGCCATGCGCCGCGTCGGGGGAGCCCACGCCCTGGTTCCGTTCTTCGCCGCATCGACGATCTTCGCGGTGGTGACAGCCTGGATCCTCACGCGCCAGTGGGAGCCGCCGCTGCATTCCGAACCCCCGATCGCGTTCGGCCGGATGCTCCGGCTGCCGTTCGAGAACGCGGACTTCCGGCGCCTGCTCGGGTTTTTCGTGCTCTGGTCGCTGGTCTGCGGCGTCGCAGGCCCCTTCTTTGCGCCGCACATGTACCGCCATCTCGGAATGACGGTCTCGCAGTTCGCCCTCTACTCGGTCTTCGCCGGCGTGTGCGGGCTCATCGCCCAGCCGCTGTGGGGCCGGATCGCCGACCGCGTGGGGCACCGGCCGGTGCTGGCGTTCAACATTGTCGCCGTCAGTACGCTGCCGCTCTTCTGGTTCTTTGCGACCGCGGGCTTCCTCTGGCCCATCTGGATCGACGCGATGCTCACGGGGGCCTTCTGGCCCGGACTTCACCTCGCCGCATTCAACCTCGTGCTGGGCAGCGCGCCCGCGGCAAACCGGAGCAGCTATCTCGCCGTGCAGAGCCTCCTCGCGGGCGTGTCCATGGCCCTGGCCGCCGTCATCGGAGGCGCGCTGGCCCACGCCATGGGCGCATGGACGTGGAAGATCGGCCCGCAGACGCTCGTCAACTTCCACGTGCTGTTCGCGCTCTCCGCCGTCGGCCGGATCGCATTGCTGCCGCTCGCGCTGCGTCTCCGCGAGGACCAGGCCCGCCCGTTCGACGAGCTGGTCCAGATCGTCGGCGACCGGACCTAGCGACTCTTCAACGACGGCCTGGAGGCCGGCATGACCTTCCTCCGCCGCCTTGGCCGTCGATCCTGACCTGCGCGGCAGCAGGGCGCCGAAGCGCTCACAAGGCGATCGTCATCACAGTCTGAACGCCGTTGAATGCGCTCCACCCGCCGTCGTCCCCGCGATCCCACTGGCGGAAATATCCGAGCCCGAGGGTCAGGGTCCCGGTCGCTTTCCAGAGGACCGTGGCAAACAGCCGGTTTCGGAAGAAGGTCCGCTCCCGGTCGCCGCTGAGGTCCAGGCGCATCTCGTCGGACACCACCGCGCTCCACGGACCGAATTCCCGGCTCAGGTAGATTCGCGGACGGTGCTGGTCCCATCCGCCCGGCGAGTCGACACGGTAGAAGGCGCGCTCCTGCAGCTTGAGGCGTCCGATCCATGGGATGTCCGTGGTATGGGTCGCGCCGCCGACGACCGCGCCGGTGGTGGCCCACGCCCCCTCGTCGGACTCCGACGTCGCAACATAGAGCTGGCCGAATGCCCCGAAGCCATACCCCAACTGCCGGGTGCAGGTCAGGTAGCCGTCGTAGCAGTAGTCGTCCGAAATATCGTCCTGGAGGTAGATCTCGGCCAGGGCGGACAGCGTCAGCTTCGCGGAGAAACTGTGAATGGCCATCCATTGCCCCATGTACCGCCAGTCCTCCCGCGCCACGACGGTCTGCGGCGCAGCGGCGGCCAGCATCAGGCCGGCAAGACCGAGTGCATGGATCGGCTTCATCGAGGTCCCTTCCGGAACAAACGGCCGGAGATTGCCACGGACCGGATGGCCAAGGCGAGCCGCGTTCCGTCCTACGGCGCGGTGTAGAGCATCCAGAGGCCGCCGAGGAGCACGAGCACCCCGCAGACCTGCTTCACGACCGTCACGCCGCGCGAACGCTCGTTCCAGTCGAGGTATCGCTGGACCGCCTCGGTGAAGGTCCCCGCGAGGACAATAACGCCGCAGTGGCCGAGCGCGTAGGCGACGAGCAGCAGGCCGCCGTAGACCGGGGCCGCGGCGGACAGCTTGAACGTCACGGCCAACAGGGGCGCCATGAAAGCAAAGGTGCAGGGGCCGAGCGCGACGCCGAAGACGAGCCCCAGCACGAACGCGGCGAGCGGTCCCTTGCGCTTCATTCCGACCGTCCCCGGCCCGCCTCCGGGCATCGGAACCACCCCGAGCAGATGCAGGCCGACGAGAAAGAAGACCGCCGCCACAAACCAGTTCCCGTACCGGCCGACGTCCCCCAGGATCCGCCCCGCCACCGCCGTGACGACGCCGATC
>CAYXFW010000390.1:0-3686 GCA_964464305.1 uncultured Verrucomicrobiota bacterium | reverse complement strand
ATCGTCGCCCCGCTGCCGTGGACGTGGCCTTGGGCGGCAGCGGGCGTACTGGCCTTCAGCCTTGCCTGGAGCGAGGCGGCCTACCGGCATATTCGCAGCCTGCGGTTGGTGGTCGTGCCGCTCTTCAGCCTGGTGGCCATGTACGTGTTCACCGCGTATTACCTGCGCGGATTGATTTCGGGCCGGACGCAAGTGAAGATTGGGAATTCGATGCAATGAACCACTCCGTCCACGGGTCGTCCGGCAGGCCGCCGCCCCCGCTGCCCGATCGCCGGGTGTTGCGGGAGGCGATTGACCGTCTTCACGAGGAGTGCACCCGCGCCGATCCCGCGTGGCGCAATACACACATTCAATCGCATGGCCGCCCCGGGGTGGTCGCCCGGTTCGCCGCCATCTTCAATGCGTTTCGCCACCACCTTCCCGGCGATCGTCCACTGGATGGATTGGAGGTCGGGGTGGGGGTGGGGGACCTTGTCCTCGCCCTGAGCGAATTTGTTCCGAACGTCAAATGGCAGGGTGTCGACATCCCCCGGCGACACGCGACGTACCAGGAGGCCTTTGACGCCCTCATGGCCCGCGGGTCGATCCGGATCGTCGATGCCGACCTGACGCGGAACACGCTCCCATTCGGTGCCGGGGCGTTCGACGCTGTTTCATTCTCGGAGGTCATCGAGCACCTCCCGGCCAACGGCATCATGCCGACGCTTTGCGAGATCTCCCGCGTCCTCCGTCCCGGCGGCATCATGGTGGCGACCTCGCCCAACCTGCTGTCGTTGATGAACCGGATTCTGCTGCTGTTGGGACGTAGCCCCTTCCACCTGCCCATCGCCGAGGACCACAGCGGCAGCCTGACCTACCCCCACATCCATCTCTACTCGGCTTCCGAGTTCGAGTCCCTATGCCGCACGGCCGGCCTTGAACCGGTCGGACGTGAGCATCTGACCTACCTGGCCTACGCATTCTTCACGGGGCAGCCGGTCCGGGACGTGACGCTGCGTGCCTATCTTCTGGCGGAGCGGGTGCTGGGCGCGCTGGCGCCGGCGCTGAAGGACGGCTGGCTGGTCGCGGCGCGAAAACCATGATGCCCGCGGCGATCATCCTGTGTGGCGGGCGGGCGACACGGCTGGCGTCGCTCCACGGAGACCGACCCAAGGCTCTCGTCCCGGTCGCCGGCCGGCCGTTCCTCGAGTGGCAACTCGCCTGGCTTGCGCGCGGCGGCGTGCGCCGCGTCCATCTCGCCGGCGGTCACCTCGCCGACCAGCTCGTGGTGTGGGGAAGAGAAGTGTCGGGTGTCGAGTGTCGGGTGTCGGAAAGGGATCCCGACTCGTCGCCCTTCGGTGTTCGGTGTTCGGTGTTCGATGTTGGATGTTCGGCGTTCGGTCCATCCCCTTCCACCCTCCACCCTCCACCCTCCACCGTGTTGCTCTCCCTTTCCGTCGAACCTCGTCCCCTGGGCACGGGCGGCGGACTGCGATACGCGGCGGACTTCGTCGAAGGCGACGCCCTGCTCGTGATCAATGGCGACACGCTGCTGCCCGGTCTGGACATCCAAGGGTTGGAAGCCGCGGCTGCGGGGGTTTCCAAGGGTTGGACGTCCATCGCGGTCGCGCGCGTCGGCGACGCGGCCCGCTTCGGCACCGTGGCCGTCGAGGGCGGCCGTGTCGTGGAGTTCGTCGAGAAGGGACGTTCCGCCTCCGGCTGGATCAACGGCGGCGTCTACCGGATGTGCCGCGAGGCGGTCGCTTCGATTCCTGCGGATGCGACGGTCTCCCTCGAGACGGATCTGTTTCCTGCATGGGCCCGGGAGGGGCGGATCGCCGCGCTGCCCGCCGCGCCGCCGCTGTTGGACATGGGCACGCCGGACGGTCTCGCGGAGATGGAGCGGTGGCTCGGCGTGAACCGCTGGCCCTAGGCCTGTTGCCCGGGTTTTGCCGGGGTAATGGAAGGAGCGTCATCATGAACCGGATGGGATCTGCTGCCTGTCTTGTCGCGGTCGCCCACGTGGCGGCGTGCGTCACCGTTTCGACTCCGAGCGCCACGCAGCTCATGCGGGTGAGGCTCGACGACGGTTCCGTCCTCTCGCTCGTCCCCCGTGCCCCGGCGCTCCAACTGCGGACCGACATTGCGAGTGTATCCATCCCGTGGGAGGCCGTGGAGGAGGCCCGGCAGGACCGTGCGCTGTGGGCGGTCAAGCTCCGGAACGGGGACCGGGTAAGGGGTGTTCCGGACGAAGCCTCTTTCGCCGGCGCCGGGACGCTCGACAGGGTCCAGATTCCCTATGGTTCGATCCAGTCCCTTGCGCCTTGTGCGCCCGCGCCCGCGGTGACGAGCGCGCCTCCTGTCGGATCCGCCCAAGCCAGGATCGCCATGCGCGACGGCAGTTCGGTTCGCGGCGCTGTCCGGCTGACCGGCCTCCGGTTGAGTTCCCGCCTCCTGGGCACGATCGAGTTCGCCCCGGAGGAACTTCTCCGGGTCGACCTCTCGCGCGACCCCGCCGAGGTCGTCCTGCGCAACGGGGACCGCATTGTCGGAACCGTGGCGGGCGGCGCGCTTTCCGCAAAGACGGATACGGGCGATCTTAAGATTCCGCTCGAGCGCATCGATCGCATCGGCTTCGAGGGCGATCGAGGTGCCGCCGGGCTGCCGGAGGGCCTTGTCGCATACTACCCGATGGACGCGCCGGATCCCGACATCCGCGATGCGAGCGGAAACGGCAACGAGGGGAGGGCGCATGGAGCCCGCTTCGCCGACGCGGGCGCCATCGGCGGCTGCTTCGAATTCCGCGGAGACCCGGAGGCCGGCGACTTCATCCGCGTGCCCCACAGCCTGTCGCTGGTCTCGATGCAAGAGACGCGGCAGCTGACCCTCTGTGCCTGGATTCGGGCGCGTTCGCTTCCGGACACCTATCCCATGATCGTGTGCAAGGGCGGTAACCATCCGCCAGACTGCAGCGGCGGCTACGACTTCTGCCTGAACGCGGCGATCAATCACGACATGCACTCCACGAGCGACACGATGGCGCTTTGGACGACGGATTCCCGCGGGGAGCTGATTCATCGAAGGATGAACGAATGGGTCCATGTGGCGGTTGCGATCTGGTCCCGCTCCGACGGTATCGATTTTTCGTTCTACGTGGACGGCGTTCGGTCCCGTTTCAAGGGAATGGACCCCTTCTGCAACGGACGAAATGCGAGGTTCGAAGTTATCAACGACCTCTATATCGGCGGCCCCGATCCGCGGCACCATCCGAACCGGGCGTTCTTCGATGGATGGATCGACGAGGTCATGATCTTCAACCGCAAGCTCTCCGAGGAAGAGATCCGTGGAATCTACGAGCGTCGCACCGGGGGTGGGGAACGGACAGGCGATCGGCCCCCTCCCAACCCCGATCCCGATACCCGCCCGTCCCGAAATCCGGGCTCGCCATCAATATTGCGCCGCGGATAGCATAATAACGTCATGCTGTATCATGTTTACGGCTCTCTAACGATATGACGTGACGCAAGTGTTCAAGTCTGGATCGCCATTCGCGTTTCAAGCGCTCTCGGAATCGTCAGATCCGAATTTATTGCCGATTTCCGAATCTTGAGATTGACGCGGCGCGTGGAGATCTCCTAGGATGGCCCCGCCGGGTGGCTTCTGGTCCGCCCGCTGCGGAATACCGAATAACCGGTGATTTCGCGAAC
>CAYXFW010000389.1:0-3693 GCA_964464305.1 uncultured Verrucomicrobiota bacterium | reverse complement strand
TGACGATCTCGGCCGGCTTCAGTCTGAAGACCTTCCGGATCGCGTACGCAATCTTCGCGTCGCTGACCGTCCCCGTTCCGAACGAGCTCACGTGGATCGAGACGGGGTCCGGATAACCGATCGCATAGGCCAGCTGGACCTCGCACCGCGCGGCGAGGCCGGCGGCGACGACGTTCTTGGCCACGTAGCGGGCCATGTAGGCCGCGCTGCGGTCGACCTTCGATGGATCCTTGCCCGAGAAGGCGCCGCCGCCATGACGACCCATGCCGCCGTAGGTATCGACGATGATCTTCCGGCCGGTCACGCCGCAGTCGCCCTGGGGGCCGCCGACGACGAACTTCCCGGTCGGATTCACCATGAAGCGGGTCCTGCGAGTCAGCATGCGGGCGGGGATGACCTTCCGGATCACTTCCTCGATCACGCCGTCCCGGATGGTCCCCGGCCCCGCATCGGGCGAATGCTGGGTCGAAACCACGATCGTATCCATCGCCACGGGGCGGTCGTTTTCGTAGACGATCGACACCTGCGTCTTGCCGTCGGGACGGAGAAACGTGAGCGCACCCTGCCGCCGGGCCTCCGCCAGCCGCCGCGCCAGCTTGTGCGCGTAGACGATCGGGGCGGGCATCAGTTCGGGCGTGTCGTTGCAGGCGTAGCCGAACATCATGCCCTGGTCGCCGGCGCCCTGCTCCGACGTGGCCTTGCCCTTCGCCTTGCGGGCATCGACGCCCTGGGCGATGTCGGGCGACTGCCGGTCGAGGGCGACCAGCACCGCGCAGGTGTTGCCGTCGAACCCGATCGCAGAGTCCGTATACCCGATGCGCTTGACTTTCTCACGGGCGATGTCGGCGTAATTGACCTGCGCGTGCGTGGTGATTTCACCCGCCACGATCACCATGCCGGTCTTGGCGAGGGTCTCGCATGCGACGCGGCTCCGGGGATCCTGCGCGAGGCAGGCGTCGAGGATGGCGTCGGACACGCCATCGCACACCTTGTCCGGATGCCCTTCGGTCACCGACTCGGACGTGAACACATACGAACCCAAACTCATTTTTGTTATTCCTCTCTGTTATCCGCGGTCCCGCCCGGCGGACCGGCCGGACCGGGCGATCTTCAGCCCAGAAGGGTTACTATCTCCGGTGCGCGGGCATCTGTCAATTTCCGACAGAGGGCCATCACATCGGCTCCCGCCTCGCACTGGAGGGCTTCGGTGGCCAGCCGCTCGCACTCGGAGTAGGTGACGTTGCGGATCACGCTCTTGACCAGCGGCGCCATGTTCGGACTCACGCTCAGTTCGTCCACGCCCAGCCCGACCAAAAGCGGCGTCAGCAGGGGATTTCCGCCCATTTCGCCGCACAGCCCGCTCCAGATGCCCGCCCCGCGCGCCGCCTCGATGGTCTGCCGGATGAGGCGCAGGATGGCCGGGTGGGTCGGCTCGTAGAGATACGTGACCTGCTCGTTCACGCGGTCCACCGCCAGCGTGTACTGGATCAGATCGTTGGTCCCGATGCTGAAGAACTGCACCCGGCGGGCCAGTTGATGGGCAATCAGCGCCGCCGAAGGCACTTCGATCATGATGCCCACCTCGACCGCCTCGTTGAAAGGCACCCCGTCGTGCCGCAGTTCGTCCTTGGCCCGATCCAGGATCTGGTTGGCCTGGATCACCTCGTCCACGTTGCTGATCATGGGGTACATGATCCGGACATTGCCGTGCACGCTGGCGCGAAGGATCGCCCGCAACTGCGTGATGAACAGGTCCGGCTGCGCCAGACAGAACCGGATGGCCCGCCACCCCATGTACGGATTGACCTCCTGCGGCATCTGGAGGGAGGAAGCGAACTTGTCGCCCCCCAGGTCGAGGGTCCGGATGACCACGGGCGCGGGAGCGAGGCGGCGAGCGACCTCGTCGTAGGCCCTTGCCTGCTCCATCTCGTCGGGCAGGTGCGTTCGCGAAAGGAAAAGAAATTCGCTGCGGAACAGCCCGATCCCCCGGGCCCCGTGCCGTAGCACGGCGTCGACGTCCTGCGGAAGCTCGATGTTGCCGGCCAGCTCGATCTCGTACCCGTCGAGCGTCCGTGCGGGCTCGTCGCGAAGCGTATCCAGACGCGTCCGGATCGTCTCCCGCGCCCGGGCGATGCTGCCGTAGCGCTCCAGCGTTTCGGGGGACGGATGGACGATGACCTGTCCCGTCGTGCCGTCGACCAGGACCCGGTCGCCGGAGGAAACCCGCACCGTCGCGTTGTGCAGGCCGACGACCGCCGGAATCTCCAGTGCCCGCGCCATGATCGCCGTGTGCGACGTCGGGCTGCCCAGGTCGGTGGCGAAGGCCGTGACGCGGTCGCGGCTGAGCGTGGCCGTGTCGGATGGGGACAGGTCCGCCGCCAGAACGATGCAGGGTTCGGAGAGCCCGCCCACATCCGTCAGGCTCTGCCCCGCAAGATTGTGAAGGATCCGGCGGACCACGTCGCGGACGTCGGCCGCACGCTCGCGAAGGTACTCGTCCCCCAGTTGCGCCAGCGCCTCGGCGTAGCGGCCGGCCACTTCCTGCATCACGACCTCGACGTTGACCTTGCGGGCGTGCAGGCCGCGGATGACCTCCTCGACAAACGAGCGGTCGTCGACGACAAGCAGGTGCGCGTCGAAGATGCTCGCGCTCTTCCGGTCGAGCGCCTTCTCGACCTTCTGCTGGATGTCGTGCAGTTGCCCGCGCGTCGCGATCAGGGCCTCCTCGAACCGCACGATCTCTCGCGGCACCTCGTCGGCCTCGATCGCCCGCTCGACGGACCGCACCTCGCTGCGGGTGATCAGAAAGGCGGGGCCGATGGCAACACCCGGCGAAACCCCCGTCCCCTTCAGGACGATCTCCTTGCGCGCATCGCTCATCCGGGCTCAGTCCTCGTAGAACTTCTTGTCGAACAGCTCCGCCATCGCCGCCACCGCGGTGTCGGCGTCCGGTCCCCGCGCGGAAATGCGGATCTTCGCCCCATGATGGCCCTCCATGGTCAACAGGCCCATGATGCTCTTGGCCGACACCTCGACGCCATCCTTCTCGAGAAGCACGTCCGACCGGAACGTCGAGGCGGTCTTCACCAGAAGCGCCGCGGGACGAGCATGAATGCCGTACCGGTTCGACACCCGGACCTCGCGCATAACGGCGCCATCGGCCTCTGGATTCGCGTCAGTCACTCGTTCTCGGCCTTTCCTTCATGAGCTGGGCCATGATGCGCTGGTCGAGCTCCTTGGCGGCGTCGTGTCCGAGCTGCCGCAGACGGAAGTTCAGCGCCGCCGCCTCCACGACATGGCTGATTTCGCGCCCGGCGACGACCGGGATACGGAAGAAGGGGACGGCGACCCCGAGCACGTCCTTCGTCTGCAGCTCCAGCCCCGCGCGCTCCTCCTCCGAGGCGTCCATCGCCCGCTCCAGCCGGACAATCAGGTCCAGGCGCTCGTCGCGGCGGACGGAGGCCACGCCATAGAGGCTCGGCACGTGGATGATTCCCAGACCCCGGATCTCCATGTGGAACCGGGTGACATCCGCCGCCGTGCCCCGGATCTCGCCCGACCCGACGCGACGCAGCTCCGTCAGGTCGTCGGCGACCAGGCTGTACCCCCGGACAATCAGGCTGAGCGCCGTCTCGCTCTTGCCCACCCCCGGAGGCCCCTCGATCATGGCGCCGATGCCCATGATGTCGACCA
>CAYXFW010000388.1:3445-3694 GCA_964464305.1 uncultured Verrucomicrobiota bacterium | reverse complement strand
ATGACCTCGTGGTTGCCGCGGCGCGCGCCGTAGGAGTTGAAATCGCGCGGCTCGACGCCGTGCGCGGCAAGGTAGCGGGCGGCCGGACTATCCTTCGCGATCGACCCGGCCGGGGAGATGTGATCGGTCGTGATGAAATCTCCGAAGAAGCCGAGGACGGCGGCATCGACGATATCCGCCGGCGGCGGCGGGATGGCGGGCACACCGGAGAAAAACGGCGGTTCGCGGATGTAGGTGGAGGCGGGATCC
>CAYXFW010000388.1:0-3435 GCA_964464305.1 uncultured Verrucomicrobiota bacterium | reverse complement strand
TCGGGCAGGGCGTCCCACTCGGGCGTCATGCCCGCGACATGGCCGTAGGCGGCGGCGAAGTCGGCGGGATCGAGCGCCGCCTCGGTCGCGGTCGAGATCTCGGTCGCCGAGGGCCAGAGATCGGCCAGCGTGCGGTCCCGTCCGTCGGCGCCGCGGCCGATCGGATCGCGAGTCAGGTCGCCGCGGACGGTCCCGCGCAGCGCGCAGGCGACGACGAGCGGCGGCGAGGCGAGGTAGTTGGCGCGGGTCAACGGGTGGACGCGTCCCTCGAAGTTCCGGTTTCCGCTCAGCACAGCGGCGACGACCAGCTTTCGTTCGCGGATCTCGGCCTCGACGGCCGGGTCCAGCGGTCCGCTATTGCCGATGCATGTGGCGCAGCCGTAGGCGGCGATATGGAAGCCCAGCGCCTCGAGGTCGGGCAGCAGGCCGGCCCGGCGCAGGAACGACGCCGCGGCGCGGGAGCCGGGGGCGAAGGAGGTCTTGACCCACGGCGGGACGCGGAGGCCGGCCCGGACCGCGTTGCGCGCGAGAAGTCCGGCCGCGACCAGGAGGGCGGGGTTCGAGGTGTTCGTGCAGGACGTGATGGAAGCGATGACGACCGAGCCGTCGTCCAGCCCCGTCGCGGGGGCTGGCGCCGGGGCGCGGGCCGCGCCGAACCCCTGCTTCGGATCGGCGTCGGCCATCGCCGCGTCGAACCGGGGACCGACCTCCGCGAGCGGCAGCCGGTCGTGGGGGCGCTTCGGGCCGGCCATGGCGGGGCCGACCGACGAAAGGTCGAGTTCGACGACGTCGCTGAACTGCGGTTCCGGCGCGGCCGGATCGCGCCAGAGGCCCTGCGCGCGGGCGTAGGCTTCGACGAGGACGATGTGCTCCGCGGGGCGTCCGGTGGCGCGCAGGTAGCGCAGCGTCGCCGCGTCGAGAGGGAAGAAGCCCATGGTCGCGCCGTACTCCGGTGCCATGTTCGCGATCGGCGCGCGGTCCTCGAGCGAAAGCGAATCGACGCCGGGGCCGAAGTACTCGACGAAGCACTCGACAACGCCCTTCTTCCGGAGGATCGAGGTCAACGCCAGCGCGGTATCCGTCGCGTTGGCCGGCGCGCGCAGGCGGCCGGTGAGGCGGACGCCCACCACGCGGGGCAGGGTCATCGGGATCGGGTGGCCGAGCATCGCCGCCTCGGCCTCGATGCCGCCGACGCCCCAGCCGAGCACGCCCATGCTGTTCACCATGACGGTGTGCGAGTCGGTGCCGACGAGCGTGTCCGGGAAGGCGGTCTCCATGCCGTCCGCGCCGCGCTCCACGCGCACGCATGTGGCGAGGAACTCCATGTTCACCTGGTGGCAGATGCCGAGGCCCGGCGGCAGGACGCGCAGGTTGGAGAACGCCTGGCGACCCCAGCGGAGAAAGATGTAGCGCTCGCGGTTGCGCTCGAACTCGCGGACGATGTTGGCGGCGTAGGCGGATGCCGAGGCGGCGGCGTCGAGTTGCACGGAATGGTCGATGACGAGATCCACCGGGATCCGCGGTTCGACGCCGGAGGCCCGGCCGCCGAGCCGGCGGACCGCGTCGCGCAGCGCGGCGAGATCGGCGACGCAGGGGACGCCGGTGAAGTCCTGCAGCAATACGCGGGCAGGCATGAACGGGATCTCGCCGGCGCCGGAGGTCGCGGGAGTCCATCCCGCCAGCGTCCGCAGCGACGTCTCGTCGAAGCCGGGCCGGCCGAGATTCCGCAGCAGCGACTCGAGCAGCACCCGGATGGAGTAGGGCAGGCGGGCGAAGGGCGCGAAGCCCGCCGCCTCCAGCACCGGCAGCGACCAGTACGCCACGGTGCGACCGCCGGCCAGATTCAGTTTCCGGACAAAATCGCTTGCCTGCATCCCGTCGTCCTCCCGCGCGGTTTCACCGCCCGCGCAAACGGCCCGCGATCGTAGGGGTCCGCCCCCGGCCCTGTCAACGCGCGACACGTGCCCCCAATCCTCGGCCCAGCCGGAACGATTCGGTTGGAATCCGGGCAAGGACGGGCACGGAGCCTGAATCGTTCAGGAAGAGGAAAGTGAGAAACTCCTCCTCCCTTCGCCCTTCGACATTCGGTTTCGATATTCTGCTGTTCGCTCCCTCTCCCAATCCCCGACCTTCACTGCCGGCGGACGAACCGCAGAACCGCAGAATACCGAACCGCAGAACGCCGAAGGATCCCCCGACCTCTCCGGCCGCAGCCATCTCTATGTCCCCATCCTCCCTGACGGAGCGGCGATCCTCTCGTATCCCTATGGAATGAGCGTTGGAGGGCCGCGTTCCACCGCGGCCGGGCGGACAGGGCACGGTGGAACGTGCCCCTCCACCGGAGGAACCTGAGGGGCCGCGCCTCGCCCTGCGAAGCGTCCTCGCAAAGCAGGACTGTCGCGGCCGGCGTTGCGCGAGCGGGGGGCATGGGCTAGATTCACCCGACATCGGGAGGACGGAGCATGATATCGATTCGAGTGTGGACGGGCATCGGGGCGCTGGCGGTGGCTGGCGCGGCGTTCGGGCAGCAGGGCTTCGATGCGGCGCAGTTTCAGAAGCAGATGGAGGCCATGCAGAAGGCGCTGCAGGCCAACGCGGCTGCGGCGCAGCCGGTGGTGGACTTCCGCCAGTTGAAGGCGTTGCTTCCCGAGACCATCGGGGACATGAAGCGGACCAACGCGAAGGGCGAAAAGAGCGGGGCCATGGGCATGACGGTTGCGAAGGCCGAGGGCACCTACGAGGGCGCCAAGGAAGCCCGGTTGAAGGTCGAGATCACCGACATGAGCGGTGTCGGGGCGATGGGGGCGCTGGCGCAGTTCGGTTTCGCGGCGACGGAGATCGACAACGAGAGCGACGACGGATACGAGCGCACGGTGAAGATCAAGAACTTCAAGGCGCTGGAGAAGTACGACACCAAGGCGAAGTCCGGCAGTCTCCAGGTGATCGTCGGGCGCTTCTCCGTCCAGATCGAGGGCGACAACATCGCACCGGCGATCCTGAAAACCGCCGCCGAGGCGATCGATCTCCAAGCGCTCTCGGCCCTCAAGGCGGCGGCGAAGTAGTCCTCCGGGCGCATCGCCGGTTCGGCGCGTGAGGCGCCGGCCCGGCGGGGCCCGCCGGATGGACAGATGAACAGCGCATCGGCGAACCATGGGGTGTCCGCAGAAGGGCTGCTCGCCGCGGCCCGGGGGTTTCTGTTCCTTTCGTGGGGGCCCGCACTGGGCCTCCTGATGTTCTCGGGCGCGATCCAGTTCCGCGCGCTGGAGGGGCTTCCGTTTCCGCCGCAGTTGCCCGGCTGTCTGCTGGCGGCGGCCGGCGTCGGGTGGCTCCGGCGGGCCGATCTGGGGGCGCTGCGCGCGCCGGCCCGCCTCTGGATCCCTGCGTTGCTGTGCCTTTACTTCACCCCCTTCGTACTGTGGTGGCGCGGGGTTCCGT
>CAYXFW010000387.1:0-3699 GCA_964464305.1 uncultured Verrucomicrobiota bacterium | reverse complement strand
GGGCGGACCTGCGGGCGGGCCGCGAGTTCATCGAACGAATGATCGGGGTCTGAAGCCGTCACGGCGGCGCGCATTGAACGGAGGACTACGGGCATGGTCAACGTGGGCATTGTCGGTCTCGGTTTCATGGGCGTCACACACATTCGCGCCTACCTCAATATCCCCGGCGCGCGGATCGCCGCGCTATGCGACGCGGTGCGGCTGCCTGTCGATGGCGACTTTACGTCCATCAGCGGCAACATCGGCGGGCAGGAGCCGCTGAAGCTCGACATGACCGGCGTGAAGACGACGAAGCAGTTTGACGATCTTCTCGCCGACCCCGGCATCGACCTGATCGACCTGTGCGTCCCCACCCTCGCCCATCCGAAACTGGCCATCGCGGCGCTGAAGGCCGGAAAACACGTCGTCTGCGAGAAACCGCTCGCGCGCACCGCGATCCTCGCGCGGGAGATCGTCGCGGCCGCCGATTCGGCCCGCGGCTTCTTCCTGCCGGCGATGTGTATCCGTTTCTGGCCGGAATATGTGTGGCTCAAGGAGGCGATCGAATCCGGCCGCTACGGACGCGTCCGGGCGGCACGGTTCCGCCGGGTCTCCGAGCCGCCCGGATGGAGCACGGATTTCATGGACGGCAGCCGGTCCGGCGGTGCGCTGCTCGACCTCCATATCCATGACGTCGACTTTGTCCAATACTGCTTCGCCCGGCCGCAGGCCGTGTTCGCCACCGGGTTCTCGGCCCTCAGCGGCGCCATCGACCACGTCACGGCCCAGTTCACCGTTGCCAGCGGCGCCGCCGTCTCGGCCGAGGGCGGATGGGCCATGACGGCCGGGTTCGGTTTCCACATGGGCTACACGGTCCAGTTCGAGCGGGCGACGGCGGACTTCGACTGCAATCGCGGCGCGGACGGACTGCGTCTCTTCGAGACCGGCCAGGCGGCGCGGTCCGTGGCGTGTCCCGCCGGCGACGGCTATCTCGGGGAACTCACCCACATGATCGACTCCATCGCCGCCGGCCGCGCGCCGACGGTCGTCTCCGCGCGCGACGCCGCGAGCGCCGTCGAGATCGTCGAGGCCGAGGAGCAGTCGATCCGGACCGGCAAGGTCGTTGACTTGTGAATCCTCCGCGGCAACACCCGCCACGGATTCCACAGATGACACGGATGGAGCCGGAAGTTGTCGGGCGGACGTCTCCCGATCCGTGTCTTCCGTGCAATCCGTGGTCATGCCTGACCGCCCCGAATGGAACCCGCACGTGCCGCCACAGCGGAGCGCGGCCATGAGCGCTCCGCGGGCGATGGCGATCGGGGCGCACCCGGACGATGTCGAGTTCGTGATGGCCGGAACGCTGGTGCTGCTGCGCCAGGCCGGCTACGAGATCCACAGCATGAACGTGGCGGACGGTTCGCTGGGAAGCCACGTGTATCCGCCCGCAAAGCTCCGGCGCATGCGGCTGGCCGAGGTGCGGGCGGCGTCGCGGATTCTAGGCGCCGTGCATCACCCGCCGCTGGTCGGCGACCTCGACATTGTCTACGAGCCGCGTACGCTGTACCGGCTCGCAGCCGTGATCCGTGAGGTCGGCCCCACCATCCTCCTGGTCCCCTCGCCCGCCGACTACATGGAGGACCACACGAACGCGTGCCGGCTGGCGGTGTCCGCCGCGTTTGTCCGGTCCATGGAGAACTGCCGGACGATCCCGCCGACGAAGCCCCGGTATGGCGACGTGACGATCTACCACGCGATGCCCGCCGGCCTGCGCGATCCGCTCCGGCGCCGGGTGATCCCGGGGCTCTTTGTGGACACGACCTCCGTCTTCAAGACCAAGCTCGCCGCTCTCGCGGAGCACAAGAGTCAGCAGGACTGGCTCGCCGAGACGCAGAAGATGAACCACTACGTGAAGACCATGGAGGCGATGTCCCTCGGCGTCGGACGCATGTCCCGCCGCTTCCGCCATGCCGAAGGCTGGCGCCGCCATCTTCACTGGGGCTACGGCACCGAGAATGCGGACCCCCTGCGCGAGGTGCTCGGGAAGCGATGCCTCGTCAACCGGGCCTACGAGCGCGCCCTGGAAAAGGGCGCACAGTGAGTTTCAGGTTCCAAGTTTCAAGTTTCAAGTTCTGTCATGCCCCTGTCCTGCGACCTGTCGGCGCCCCCCATGCGCCAACCCTTGGAGACCAACGGATGTCCATCCAACAGACCTTGGAAGTCCGAAACTTGAAACCTGAAACTTGGAACTTGTAACTTCGGAGTCCCTCATGCCCCGACGACTCAGTTCGATCTCGCCCGACTGGTGGGACTACACAACGGTGGATTCCGGCCTGGTCGACGCGGCTGCGCGGTTGACGCCGAAGGATCTGGAACGCCTCTCCCGGCCCGGCTTCCGGGTTTTCCTGCACGACACGCTGGAGGACTTCTACCTCGCCGAGGCCCTGGAGTACATCGACGCGTGGCGGCGGAGCACCGACGACAACCCGGTCGGCATCTGCGGCCCCATCGGTCCGACGGAGCAGCTCCCCCTCGTCGCCCGGATCGTCAACGCGCTCGGGCTGGACGTGCGGTCCGGGCATTTCTGGGGCATGGACGAGTGGTACGACGTCGCCACCGGCCGCGAGGTGCTGGCGACGCACCCGCTGTCGTTCGAGCGCGCCGACCGCGAGCTGTGCATCTCCCGCATCGATCGATGCCTCCGCATGCCCGACGCCAACCTTCATTTTCCGAAGGCCGACACGGCGCCCTACCGGCGAAGTTGGGACGCCGGCGCGCGTTGTGCCGTGATGCAGGGCGGCCAGGGCGACGTGAAGCACTGGGCATTCAACGATCCGGTCCAGCGAAAGGGCAGGTATCGCAACGCTCCGCCCACGCCCGCCGAGTTTCGAAAGCTGACCACCCGGGTCGTCCGGCTCCACCCGCTGACGGTCGCGCAGAATGCCCGGACCAGCGGGGGTGGCAACATCGCCCGGATTCCCACCATGGCCATCAGCGTCGGCCCGGCGGAGACATGGAAGGCGGACGCGGTCTCGATCTGGCACGCCGGCAACCACGACAACCCGTTCGGCCAGCGGCTGACCGCCTACATGATTTCCAAACGCCTGGTCGACACGGCGGTGCCGATGTCGCTGCTCGCCGACCACCCGGATGTGCGGTTCCACTACTATCGCGGCGGACTGGGGACGTGTGCGGTCGAAATGCACTAGAAGTTTCAAGTTCCAGGTTTCAGGTTTCAAGTTCCGGAGTCTGTTCACAGAAAGGGAGATAGCAATGAACACGGTACTGACGCGTCGGGGGTTCTTGCAGGCAGGGGCGGCGGCGACGGCGGGGCTGGCGGCTCGACCGTCGATGGCGGCGGCGACACGCGCGCGGGTGTGCGGCGCGAACGACCGGATCCGCATCGGGCTGATCGGGTGCGGCGGGCGCGGGATCGGGGCGCACATGAAGGCCGTGCATGAGCACGCCCAGGCGGCGAATGTCGAGATCGTCGCGGTCACCGACCCCTGGAGCGTCGCGGCCCGCAAGGCCGCCGACCAGGCGAAGGAGTGGTTCGGCCACGAGCCCAAGGTCTGTCCTTCGTACCGCGATCTCCTCGCGATGCCCGACGTCGATGCCGTGATGATCGCCTCCCCGGACCACTGCCATGCGACGCATCTCGAGGCGGCGGCAAAGGCCAAAAAGCACGCCTACTGCGAGAAGCCCATGGCGATCGGCATG
>CAYXFW010000386.1:2201-3703 GCA_964464305.1 uncultured Verrucomicrobiota bacterium | reverse complement strand
AATCTTCAGGGGTTTTGTGAGAATGGGGCGGTGATAATGATCGATCCTGTGGGCACGACGACTTCGTTCCAACTAGTAGGTGATCCGAATGACGCCGACAGGAATGGATGTGACAAAGGCGCGTACGTGGGCCTTTGGATGAGAATCGATGGGGATTTCGTAATCTATTCGCTTAAGTACTTGTGGAAGACGAAGGGTTGCGAGCAAGGTGCCACATGGGAGGAGGGCAAGTCCGGGCCCATTTTTGCCTATGACAAGCCTGGGCAGAGTGGCGGCACCTCATACACAGGGGAGTGGCCCGCGGATAGTTATTCGTCCGCTAACTACATCAATCCGATCAACACGGGGGATCCAGCGACCAAGAACCTCGGCGACATAAGCCACTTCGGAGAGAACGGTCCAATGGGTTGTTCAACGGGGCAGATTGTCGTCGTGATGCAGTGGCGATCGTACTCGGGGGGGCTCGATCTGATTACCGGAGACAAGACTTGGCCGGTGAAGAATCCCGAGGACCCGTCTTGGCATGAGAAGCTGAAGGGGTGGCCTGTTCCGATTCGACGACGCCCTGGGTCGTCTAGTCTGAAGGATTCGGGACTGATTCAGATCAGTCTCGATTGGGATTGCTGCGGCGAGCAGGGGCGGTACAAGGTGAGCACGGATCCGCAACTCCGCACCGGACCTCAACGGCTGGGTAAGTAGGTCGGCATGCATCTCAAACTGGGACTCCCTTGGCGTATTGCGACCGTGGGCATAGTGCTTGTCTCTCTGGCGGCAGGATGTCCCACGTCGCCTATGCATGATGAGTGCCTGTCCATGGAGAGTATCTACGAGATAGGCAGCGTGCAGTACAGCCCAAGACTCGATAGGGCCGGCTTTCGACGATCAGAGTCCCAAGGCAAGACAAACAATCTGCTGAGATCCTCTGGGACTTATCTCTCTGCGCTGACCATTTGGCGCAAGGCTGGAGTGCCGGTCTACTTCGTGACTACGCGCGCACGGCTCCCTGAGGCATACCTAACAAGGGATTGGCTCGTCGGTATCGTGGTGGATGTTCCGGAATATGTTCGCTACCTACGAGATCATGGCGCCAGAGTTCCCCATAGGCTTCTTGAGGGGCCTGACGGAAGGTGGCTTCGTTCCGTTAGGCCGGACATTTCGGAAGTCGATTGCGCAGGAACGGGATTTGTCAAAATCATGCGCTGGGAATACGGAAGTGACGATGTTATGGCCTTTTCGCGATGGGACTTTGAGACGAATTCTCTCCGTCGCTTGATGTTTGGTCCAAGATACTGCAGCCCTCTGGGCGTCGATGTGGATCACCAGGGGCAGTGGGATCCCGTACCACAGTAGAAGTTGGCACAGACGACCTTTGAGGTTACTCGCCATTTCCAGGCGCGGAAGGGGTCACCCATCAAAGGCTCGCGGTTAATAGACGTTTCACCCTCCGGTCTCCGTAGAGGAGACCTTTCGTTCTTTACCGCAGTATCGAGCCGACGGGAGGC
>CAYXFW010000386.1:0-2191 GCA_964464305.1 uncultured Verrucomicrobiota bacterium | reverse complement strand
GTGCTTCTGACTGGCAGAGGGCCTGCGATTTCTCTCCACTTGGGGCGCAGCGGGATTCCTCGCAGGCTAGGTAGCGGGAGAAGTTCGGCAGTGCCGCGCCGCCCGCGACGGTTTGAACCGCTGCTGCGATCTGTGGTCCGTTTGTGGTCGGGGCGGAGCCAGATGTCCCCCGTCAATCGTCTCCCACCTGGCGGCATTTCTTGGCAGTATGTCATCGTGGAGGAACCCCGATGAGCTGCCGAAAACGGAAATGCCGTTGCTGCGGGCGCTGGTACGAGCCGCAGCCGCACAGCGCCTACCACCAACGCTACTGTACCGAGACCACTTGCCAGGACGTACGTCGGCGCCGCGGTCAGGCGCGATGGCGGCGTCGCAACCGCGGGTACTTCAGCGGGCCCGACCAGGTCGCCCGCGTTCGCGACTGGCGTGCACGACACCCGTCGCCGGCGCACAGGCCCCGGCCGATCCCGCATCTTGAGATCCGGCTGCGCTGGCGTCGGACGGTCCGGCACAAGCCTCGGGTGTTACAAGACGTGTTGTGGCGGCAGGACCTTGGTCCCACACGCGTTGCAGCAGATCTACTGCCGTTGTTACAAACCCTGATTCGCGCCAGCCCGCAGCCCTGCTACATCTCCGTCTCGTGATGAGGGAGATATGAAACAGACATCCGACTGCGCAGCCAAGACCGGCCCACCCCACGGCCTCGGACGCCTGCTCGCCCGAGCCGCGGAGGTCTATCACCGCAATCTCCTCAACGAGGATGCCGCCATGGCCCGGCTCCGGGCGTGGCAGCTCCACGACCGGGACTTGGTCGCCCACTTCCAGCCAGGCTGGTGCAACGGGCGCCTGCTCGAAGTTCTCCCCGACAATCCGGAACTGCTGCGCGAACTTGCCGATCTCGGCCTGCTTGCCGCGGCCGGGGGAGTCTGGACCGAGACCTTCCGCGGGCACGTGGTGATTCCGGTCTGCGATGCCGGCGGTTCCATGCGCGGGGTCTGCGGGCTCGATGCGGACGACGGCGAACCGCGCCGAACCAACGGATGCCCGGCGATCTGGAACCTCCATGCCGCCCGGTTCGCACGGGTCGTATTCGCCCCCTCGGTCCTCGATGCCATGGCGCTGCACAGGGCCGGGCTGCCCGGCGCTGTCGTGCCACTGCTCCCCGTCTGCGCCGAGGATCTGTCCCCGATCGCCGGCCGGGAGATTGATCTCCTCGCTCCCCCCGATCCAATGCTTCAGAAGGCTCTGGCCGGCTTCCGCCTGAGCCGGATCGATCTGCCCGATACGCCGCTGCGTCTCCTGGGCAGCAGCGGCCCGGAGGGGCTTGCCACCGCTGTTGCCGCCGCAACGCGCATCCCTCTGGGCCCTGATCGCACGGCCGAGAACATGGAACCGGTCGCCGGCGGCTTTGCGCTGCGCATCGGCAGCCGCCGGTACGAGGTGCTGGGGCTGAACCGGCATAGGAACCAGCTCAAGGCAACCCTGCGACTCGACCACGGCGGGCGGCTCTTCATCGATACCGTGGACTTCTACTCGGCCACGGCGCGCCGACGGTTGATCGCGGGCCTTTGCAGCGAACTTGAACAACCGGGCCACGCCATCGAGTCCGAGATCGAACGGCTCGTGCGATTCTGCGAGCGCCATCCCCAGACCGAACCCGGGCAGCCGGGTGCGATCCGCCTGAGCGCCGAGGATCGTGCGGAAGCCGAGGTCTTCGGGCGCAGCCCCGAGCTGTTGCAGAAGATCCTGCAAGACTTCGAGGCGTGCGGGGTCGTGGGCGAGGAGTCCAACAAGCTGCTCGCCTACCTGGCCGCCGTGAGCCGGAAGCTGCCCCGTCCGCTGTCCCTGCTGGTGTTGTCCAGCTCCGGCGCGGGCAAAAGCACGCTGCAGGACGCGGTGCTCGCCCTTTGCCCGCCCGAGGATGTGGTGCGGCTGACGAGCCTCAGCGGGCGCGCCCTGTACTACAAGAGCCGCGACAGTCTCAAGCACAAGATCCTCGCTCTCGAAGAGGCGGCCGGTGCACAAGCCGCCTCGTACGCCATCCGCAACCTGATCTCCGCCGGCGGGTTGATCGTGGAGACCGCCGTCCGCGACCGCGGCACCGGGCAACTGACCACGATGAGCCATCATGTCGAGGGTCCCACCTCCGTGTTTGTGACGACGACCGACCCCGAGGTGGATCCCGAGACGG
>CAYXFW010000385.1:0-3710 GCA_964464305.1 uncultured Verrucomicrobiota bacterium | reverse complement strand
CATGGCGGGATAGCGATGACGCTGATGGACGAGGTCATGACGTGGGCCGCGATCCTGGACACGAAGCATCTTTGCGTGGCGGCGGAGATGACCACGCGATTCCGCAGGCCGATGCCGGTCGGTGTGGCCTATCGCATCGCGGGTCGCGTCACGCGCTCGACGCCCCGGCTCGTCGTCGCGGAGGCTTCCGTCACGGGGCCGGACGGCGAGCCGGTGGCGACGGCCGGGGGCAAGTACATGCCGATGCGCGCAGTCTCCGCCGCGGACGCGTCCGTCGATTTCATCGATCCGCCGCCGCCGGGATTGCTCTGACGGTTAGGATTTCGCTACGCGAGTTCGCGGGCGACGAGCCCGAGGATATCGACGGCGGAGAACGGCTTCTGGAGGAACGGGAAACCGCGGTCGCGAATTTCGGGCCAGCGGGCGCGGTCGTCGGCGTAGCCGCTCATCAGCGCAACCGGCACCGTGGGCCGGGCCGCGCGGAATTCCACGGCCAGTGCGAAGCCATTTCCGTCGGGAAGGACGACGTCCGAAAGCACGAGCGCCAGGGACGGAGAGTCCCGGAAGATTCTCCGTGCGTCGTCGGCATCGCCGGCCTCCACGACTTCGTAGCCGTGTTCGCGCAGCACGCGGGCGGCGACCAGCCGGGGGCCGGGTTCGTCCTCGACGAGCAGGATGCGCTCCCCGTGTCCGCGGGGCGCCGGGCCGGCAGGCGCGGGGAGGGCGGTCGGCGAATCCCGGGACACTTCCGCCGCGGGGAGGAACACCTTGAACTCGGTCCCCTGGCCGGGCTCGGTGTACACGTGGACCCAGCCCTCGTGCTGCTTGACGATGCCGTGAACGACGGCGAGGCCGAGTCCCGTGCCCTTGCCGGCCTCCTTCGTCGTGAAGAACGGCTCGAACAGGTGGGCGACGGTTTCCAGGGTCATGCCCGTCCCGCTGTCGCACACCGACAGGCAGAGGAAGCGGCCCCGGCGCACATCCGAACCCGGCAACTCGTCCTCCGCGCCGAACTCGCGGCGCGAGGTGGCGATGAGGAGGCGTCCGCCGGACGGCATGGCATCGCGTGCGTTGACGACGAGGTTCAGGAGAACCTGCTGGATCTGGCCGGAGTCGGCCTTCACGAGAGCGGGGGCGGGATCGAGGCGCAGGTCGAGGTGGATGTCCTCGCCGAGGGTCCGCGCGAAGAGCAACTGCTGTTCGCCGACCAGCGCGTTGAGGTCCAGCACGGTGGGCAGGATGAGCTGGCGGCGGCTGAAGGCCAGCAGTTGGGCCGTGAGCCGTCGCGCGTTTTCCGCGGCGCGCTGGACGTGCAGGAGGTCGGCGCGTTCCGGGTCGCCTTCGGGCCGGTGCATGAGCATCAGTTCACAGAATCCGAGGATCGTCTGGAGGTTGTTGTTGAAGTCGTGGGCGACGCCGCCGGCGAGACGGCCGACGCTTTCCATCTTCTGCGACTGGCGCAGCTGGGCCTCCAGCAGCCGTTCCTGGGTGACGTCGCGCTTCTCGGCGACGAAGTTGACGATCCGGCCGGCGTCGTCGACGACGGGAGAGATCGTTGCGTCCTCCTCGTACAGCGTGCCGTCCTTGCGACGGTTGACGAAATGGCCGGTCCACGTCCGGCCCGCGCGGATGGTGGACCAGAGATCCTCGTAGAACGCGCGGTCCTGGCGGCCGCTCTTCAGGAACGCCGGTGTCTGGCCGAGGGCCTCCGTGCGGCTGTATCCGGTCACCCGTTCGAACGCGGGGTTGACGTATTCGATCCGGCCGTCGGGGTCGGTGATGACGGTGACCTCGGCGGATTGTTCGACGGCGGTGACGAGCTTGGCCTGTTCGCGTTCGATCCGCCGGGCATCGGTGATATCCAGGTTCGTGCCGACCGCGCGCAGGGCGCGGCCCGCGCCGTCCCGTTCGATGGCGCCGATGCTGCGAATCAGACGGGTCTGTCCGTCCGTCCGCAGGATCCGGAATTCAAAGGACATCTGGTTGCCGGCGGTGAAGAAACTCTCCCGCTCCCGGCGGATCCGCTGCCGGTCGTCCGGGTGGATCAGGGCGTACCAGACGTCGAGAGAGACCGGGGAGGGGGCGGGCCAGCCGTAGATCTCCCGCATGCGATCGTCCCAAAGGAGCTGCCCGCCGGAGACGTCGAATTCCCAAACGCCGATACCGGACGAGCGCGTGGCCAGCATCAGCCGGTCGGTGAGCCGTTGCACGGATGCCTCGGCCGCCGTCCGCTCGGTGACGTCGAGAGCGATGCCAATGGCCCCGGTGACGGTCGCGCCAGGGTCGTGCAAGGGACGCAGGTGACAGTCGAACTCGCGGCCGCCCAGCGTCAGGCGGTAATCGATCGACTCTCCGCCGAGCGCACGGCGGTGACGCTCGCCGCTTCCGATGCCGAGGCCGGCCTTCGCCGCCAGGACGTCGAAAGGAACGGGCTCGCGCGGGGCGGAGGCGACGCCGATGGCCGGCAGCGCACTGCCGGTGAGCACCGTGACGTTCATCGAGGAATCCACGGCCCAGAGGATGCCCGGGATGTTGTCCATGATGAACCGCAGACGCTCGGCGCCCTCGCGGCGTTGCGTATCCATATCCTCCCGTTCGATCGCGGCGCCGAAGGCCCCGGCGGCAGTCCGGAGGGCGCCGGTCTCGGCGTCGCTCCAGACGCGGTCGAACCGGCATTCATCGAGGCCGATGAATCCCCACCAGCGTTCGAAGACGCAGATCGGGACGAGCAGGATCGCGCGGGTGCCCTCCTCCTCCAGCTCCAGGCGTTCTTCCGGGGGCAGGTCCCGCGTGCGCGCCGCATGGATCTGGCCCGAGGCAAGGCGGGCCGCCCAGCGCGCGTGCCCCGGCGTTGCAAAAGTCGCCCGCTGCAGCCCGGGATTCCCGATCGGCGGAGGCACACCGGGAGCGCACCATTCGTACAGTTGGGACATGCGCATCCGGCCGGCGGGATCGGTCTGGACTTGGAAGATGTAGGCGCGCGAGGCGTCCGCGGCGGCGCCGAGGCGCAGCAGGGATTCCTGCATGCCCTCGCGCCAGGCCGGGTGGCGGAGCCAGTGCGTCGCGGTCTCGCGGACTGCGTCGAGGATGGCGTCCCTCCGGCCGACGGCCTCCGCTGCCTCCCGTTCCGCGGTGATGTCGCGCAGGGTGGCCAGCTTGTCCGCGGTGGCGGGGGCCTCGCCCAGCGGTTCGACCGACACGTCGAACCACCTCGTGGCTCCGGCCACGGGCAGCGCGACATGGTGCGATCCCTCCGTGGCCAGCGCCTCGACGAGGGCAGGGTGGCCCTCCAGCCGCGTGCGCAGAAACTCGCCCGCAGGATCGTCGGCCAACCCGAGCATCCGGCGCGCCGCCGGGTTGGCCGCGGCGATGCGGCCGTCGGACGATACGACCAGCACGCCCTCGCGCATCCCCGCAAAGAGGGCGGCCAGGGCGATCGGGGGGACGGAGAGAAAGCGCTGGCGCATCAGAACCCACGCGAGGAGGACGCCGGAAATGGCAAAGGCGACCGGTGTCGGGTCGACGCCCGTCGCCGGCGTCGCGCCGCTGAGATAGCTCAGGTTCAGGACGATCGGCAGCAGCGCGGCGGTGCCGATGGGCACCGCATGGCGGCGGTGGCTCAACGGGGCACGGTACGCAGTTCGAAGAATGAGCCCCGTGCCGGCCAGCGTGAGCAGGTAGGAGTAGGCGGCGAAGACGGCCACCGCCGG
>CAYXFW010000384.1:0-3710 GCA_964464305.1 uncultured Verrucomicrobiota bacterium | reverse complement strand
GAATGGATGGTAGCCGATGAGGGAGATGGAGCCAAATCCAAAGGGCCGGGATGGGGGCCGGCCCTCAAGCGGTTCAAGGATCCTCGGCCCGGAAGGAAGGCTCGCGGATATCGCGATCGCCCCGTCGTCCCTCTGTGCGGGGTTGAGTTTTCCGGGCCGCCCGGTAGTCTCCCCCTCGCGAAGGGCATGGGAATGAACCGCAGTAGTACGATCGTCATGTATCACTACGTCCGGGATTTGGCGCGGTCGCGCTACCCGGAGATCAAGGGGCGCACCGTGGAGGAATTCCGCGGGCAGATCGACTGGCTTCGCGCGCATACGACGATCGTCTCCGCGGAGGCCGTTCTGGACGCCGTCGCCGACGGAACGCCGCTGCCGCCCCGGGCCTGTCTGCTGACATTCGACGACGCGTTCGTCGACCACTACGACGTCGTCTACCCGATTCTGAAGGACCTCGGCCTTCCCGGCGCCTTCTTTCCGCCGGCGCGCGTGGTTCTGGAGCACAGGGTTCTCGATGTGAACAAGCTCCACTTCGTCCTTGCGGCCGTGGCGGACAAACGCGCGCTGCTCGATACGATGTTCCGCGCCATGGCCGGCCTGCGCGACGAGTTCGGCCTCCCGCCGGACGCGCACTACCGTGAGACGGTCGATCTCTCCGGCAACCGATGGGATACGCCGGACGTCATCTTTTTCAAGCGCATGCTTCAGCGCGAGCTGCCCGAGCCCGCACGCGTCCGCATCGCCGACCGCCTCTTCCGCGATTTCGTCAGCACCGACGAGGCCGCGTTCGCCCGCGGGCTCTACATGAGCGTCGATCAGATGCGCGAGATGGCCGCCGGGGGCATGTACTTCGGCAGCCACGGGTACAACCACGCGTGGCTCAACCGCCTCGCGCCGGGGGAGCAGGAGCAGGAGCTCGACCTCGCGCTCGCGTTCCTGCGCGACCTCGGCGCGCCGACGGACCGGTGGATGATGAACTACCCGTACGGCGGCTGGAACGAGTCCCTTCTGCAAATCCTCCGGCGCAAGGGCTGCACCGCCGGCCTGTCCACGCGCGTGGACATTGCCAACCTCGACCGTGACGACCCCCTGCTGCTGCCGCGCCTCAACACGAACGACCTCCCCGTTCGCGCCGACGCGCCGGGATAGGGCCATCGCCTCCGGATCCCGGACACGCCCCCGGATCGGGCGGAACCGGTAGGGCGCGACCGCTGGGCGCGCCGGGATAAGGCAGACCGCATGGGAACGAGAAATGTGCAGGAAGACATGAAACCTCAGCCGGCCGGATCGATGAGCCGCGGAAAGCGCATTCTGTTCGGCGGGGTGTGTCTGGGCCTGGGTCTGGTGGCCGCCGCCGGTCTCGCGGAACTGGTGTTGCGCGGCATGGCGCTGAAGTTCGGCCGCGCCTCGATGCTGTCGCACCCTGTTCTGCATCACGTTCACCAGCCCGGAATCGAGGAGATCAGCCGGGATCCTGCCGGCGAGATCCCCGACCACCGTATCCGGTTCGACCGCGACGGCCTCATCTGCAGCCTGTCGACGGGCGTGGCAGGCGGCGGCGGGGGGCGCCCGTACCGGGTCGTATTCATGGGCGATTCGTTCGTCGAAGCCGCGCAGGTGGCCTACGAGGAGTCCTTCGCCGGCCTGCTGGCCCGGAACGCGGCACACCATGCCGACGTCAGGAACTACGGCGTCGCGAGCTACAGCCCCGTCCTGCACCGGCTCCAGTGGACGCACGCGGTGGAATCCTGGCGGCCGACGCATGTCTTCCTGATGCTCTACGACAACGACTTCGCCGACGACGAAATGTACGCCGCCGGCGCCGTGCGGGGATCCGACGGCGACATCGTGGCCGTGCCGGGGACGGGAAGAAACCGGGCCACGAAGCTCGGCCGCGCGTCCTACCTCGCTCGATTCCTCCGCTCCACCTACCTGCGGTGGCAGTGGAACCGCCGCGTGGCAAAGACCGGGGGCCTTGCGCTCGACAACCGGCCGCGGTTTCCCGACTCGATGCCGGACCTCACCGCGTCCCAGATCCGGCAGCTTGCGTCCCGTGTGGAAACGTCAGGCGCCAGGTTCATCCTCACGGCCGTCCCTCCTCCGCGCGAGACGCACGAGGCCCTGCAGGTGTCGGGGCGGCCTTCGTTCTCCGGGCTCTGCGGGGCGTGGGCCCGGACGAACGGCGTCGCGTTCCTCGACTTGCAGACGCCGTTCGACAGGGCCGCGGCAGGCGGGGACGACCTGTTCTTCAAGACCGATATCCACTTCACCGTCCACGGTCACCGGATTGTCGCCGAGACGATCGCCGCCGCATTCCCGGACCTGTTCAAGCCGGCGGTTCGCTGAGGTCGGAGCCCTGCGTGCTGTCGTCAGGCCGTGGGGAGGTGGGGCAGTGTGGCGGTGTGGCAGTATGGCGGTGGGGCCGTGGGGCGGTATGGCAGTGTGGCCGCTTGAATGAGGCAGTGCCCGCCCGATCGCTCCTCACTCCGCACTCATCACTCATCGCTCATCGTTCATCACTCTCCGCTCATCACTCTCCGCTCATCACTCTCCGCTCATCACTCATCACTCATCGCTCATAACTTTCCTCCGTGCCGGCCACCACCCGCGCAGCCAGGCCCGGAGCGATGCGGGGTTCAGCCAGGCGAGCCATCCGGCGAATGCCGCCACGAGGCCGAGCTTGACGAGGGCATCGAGCGCGAGGCTGGACGTGTCGACCGCCATGCCCGCCAGCAGGCACGCGATCATCCCCCCGAAGATCCCGGCCAGTTGCGCCCACTCGAAACGAAGCGGGTAGATGCGCCGTCCGAGCGCAAGGGCCATGCCGAACATGAAGACGAACGCGGCGAGCGTCGTCCACGCCGCCGCGATCATGCCGAACCGCGGAAGGAGCACCAGGTTGAGCCCGACGTTCATCAGTCCCGCCGTCAGGCTGATCGCCGGAATCCAGTGGGTCTTCTTTTCGAACATCAGCGCGTCCGCGGCGAACCCGTACAGGCCCTGGAACAGGTAGGCCGCGAGCAGGACCGGGACGAACGGATAGCAGCCCCGGTAGGAGGCCGGCAGGGCCCACACGATGACCTCCTTGAAGAGCAACGCCATCCCCAGGAACGCCAGCGCGTAGATCGCCGACCACCGCGTGATGATGCCCGCGAAGCGCGCCGTGGCCGCGGCGCGGTCCGCCTTGGACTCGCGCATGAAGGTCGGGCTGATGGCGTGGTGAAACGACTGCACCAGCATTTTGAAGACCATCGCCAGCTTGTCCGCGAACTCGTACAGCCCGATGCTCGCGATCGCGACGTAGTGGCTGGCGACATATTTACCCGAGTACATGAACAGGATGCCGCCCAGGCTGTGCGGAATGATCGGGATGCTGTAGGCCGCCGCCTGCCGGAACATCGACGCGCGGAACGAGAGGGAAATCTGGGCGCGGACCAGCCATCCGTGCGCCGCCGCGTGGACCGCCGACGCCCCCGCCATGGCCGCGAGCAGCCCGGCCGCCCCGAGGCCGCGGCCGACGACCAGGTACAGGCCGAGCCCGACCGAGGCGGCCGTGTGGACCAGCGCCGACCCCAGCAGCGCGCGCCCGCGCTCCTGGACGCGAAGCATCGCGTTGCCGTAGTTGACGAGGTTCTGGAAGAACATGAAGACAAAGCCGAGCAGCAGCAGCGGACGGTACGGCAGGTCGACCTTCGGAAACAGCGTCCGCG
>CAYXFW010000383.1:0-3736 GCA_964464305.1 uncultured Verrucomicrobiota bacterium | reverse complement strand
TCAGGAAGCCGGGGCATTCGGCGTGGACGATCTCGTTAAACCGGCGGAGGAAGTCGACGGCCTCGAGGTTTTCGCGTCCTCCGAACTTGTTGGGAATCCACTCGCCGGGCTGCCGCGAATAGTCGAGATAGAGCATGCTGGCGACCGCATCCACGCGCATGCCGTCGATGTGGAAGGTCTCGGCCCACCACATCGCGCTGGAGAGCAGGAACGCGCGCACCTCGTGGCGGCCGTAGTTGAAGATCAGCGTGCCCCAGTCGCGGTGCTCGCCCTGGCGCGGGTCGGCGTGCTCGTAGAGGTGCGTGCCGTCGAAGCTGGCCAGCCCGTGCGCGTCGCGCGGGAAGTGCGCGGGCACCCAGTCGACGATGACGCCGAGGCCCGCCCGGTGGCAGGTGTCCACGAAGTGCCGGAAGTCGTCGGGGGTCCCGAACCGGGAGGTCGGGGCGAAGTACCCGATCGTCTGGTAGCCCCACGACCCGTCGAACGGATGCTCGGACACGGGCAGGAGTTCGATATGCGTGTAGCCGAGCCCTTGTGCATAGGGAACCAACTGGTCCGCCATCTCGCGGTACGTCAGCCACCGGCCGCCTTCCTCCTTGAGGTGCTTCCAGGAACCCGGATGCACTTCGTAGACCGAGATGGGCCGCTTGTGCCACTCCGTGGCGCCGCGCGACTCCATCCATTCGCCGTCGCCCCAGGCGTGGCCGTCGGGGTTCCAGACGACCGATGCGGAGCGGGGTCTGAGCTCGGAGGCGAATCCGTAGGGGTCGGCCTTCTGTTGCAGGAATTCACCCGGCCCCTTGATCTCGAACTTGTAGATCTCGCCGGGACCGATGCCGGGGACGAAGATCTCCCACACGCCCGGACTGCGCTTCTGCATCGGATGACAGCGACCGTCCCACCGGTTGAACGGCCCGACGACGCTGACACGCCGCGCGTTCGGCGCCCAGACGGCAAACTGCACGCCGGCCACGCCCGCGGCGACCCTCGGGTGCGCGCCCATCTTCTCGAAGGCGCGGTAGTTGGTGCCTTCGTGAAACAGATGGAGGTCGAAGTCGGTCAGCGCGGGAGGGAAACGGTACGGATCCTCGCTTTCCCATGAGCCGCCCCGGGCGTCGGTCATGCGGAAGCGATAGCGAAAGGGGCGTCCCGGGGACTCCGACCACTCGAACAGACCGGCCTCGTGAACCCGCGTCATGGGCAGGGTCCGGCCATTGAGGAAGTCGATGAGTTCCACGCGCTCCGCATGGGGCTGCCATGCGCGGCAGACCACCGATCCACCCCCGGACTTCAGCCCGAGGATGTCGGCCGGCGTTTCATGGACCCCCTCGGCCAGGGAACGCACAACCTCGGTGGACAGCTTTGCAGTCATTCGCAGTTCTCCGCCGCGTCCGCCGCGGCCGCGCCTCATACTATCCTGCCGGGGGGGCGATGACAATGCGGGGAGGAGTTCGAGGTCTCAGGCCGGAGCCTCGAGGTCGCGGGGCGGGCGGGCGTGGTATATTGGATCATGGGTCGTGCACGGACATGGGGATCTGCGTGGATCGCTGCGCTGGTTGCGCTGCCGGTGGGCGCGGTGGAGTACTATGTGGACGCAGCGGCCGGGGCGGACGGCAACAGCGGGCTGACGCCGGCCTCCGCATTCCGGTCGATCGGGCGGGCGGTTTCCAATGCCGTGCCGGGCGATGTGATTCACGCGGCTCCAGGGAGATACCGCGAGACCGTGGCTCCGCCGGTCAGCGGCACGGAGGCCCTGCCGATCGTGGTCCGGGGTGATCCGACGAACGGCGAGGCGATCGTCACCGGGGCCGAGCCTGCGTCGTCCCTCGTATGGTCGAGGCTCGCATCGAACGAGATCGGCCTCCCGCCGGGCGTGGCGTTCACGAACGTCTTCAAGGCCACGCTGACGGGCTGGACGAACCTTCCGGAGATCGTCGTATGGATCGACGGCGCCACCCGGAGGCGGCTGCCCAAGGCGCGCGAGCCCGATTGGACCGTGACGACACCGTGGAAGCACCATGAGAATTGGTGGAAGGCGGACGGCGGCTCAGGCGACCGCATTTGGGACGCAACCGACGACACGCCCGGATCCTACCCGGACCTGCAGCCGGGCAGCCTCCGGACCGTAAACGGGGTGACCGATCCCGCGCTCGCGGGCGCGACCGTGTGGGCGACGGATGGCGTGCAGGGGCACGACACGTACCGGCGCAGGATTCTGGAGCACGTGTCCGCCACCGGCGGCGTGCGGGTCGCCTCCGCCGCGTACGGGTTCAGCACGAACACCAAGTACTACGTCGAGGGTCTGGGCGTGTTGCTCGATCGCGAAGGCGAGTGGATCTGCACGACGAATCCGGCGACGATCTACCTGATGCCGCCGGGGGGATCGCATCCGACAAACCTGACGATCGAAATCGCGCGCCGGCCCGTGGGAATCAACCTGCGGCACCGGTCCTGGATCCGGTTCGAATCGATGGTCGTCGAATGCGTCAACTCGCTGTTCTCCGGCTACTCGGGATCGGACGCGGCGGTCTGGGCCGGCAACTGGAACCTGCCGTCGACCGGACTGGTTCTCGACCGCGTTCGGATCCGGGACTGTGGAGCGGGCATCTACCTGTACGCCAACGGAGCGCTGGCCTCGATCAGCAACCTCACCGTGACCGGCTGCGACATCGGCCCCTGCGACGGGACGGGGTTCATGACCGTGCACGAGGGCGGCCCCGCTTCCCCCGGCATCCGGAGCTTCCGGATCGAGGGCACCCGCTTCC
The DNA here is from genome assembly GCA_964464305.1 of uncultured Verrucomicrobiota bacterium. Lineage (GTDB taxonomy): Bacteria > Verrucomicrobiota > Kiritimatiellia > PWTM01 > PWTM01 > VGWF01. The sequence continues at coordinate 971 of CAYXFW010000383.1, read as the reverse complement.
ATGACCTCGGTTTCCGCCCCGCCATCGACCAGGGCATTGGGCTCGTGATCAGCGCTCCGCACCGGCTGCTCTTCCGCAGCAACGTCGTCTGCGACGTGATGCAAAACGGTCTTCAGGTCGCCGGCGCGCCGGCGTCGCTGTCGGCCTTTGCCGGCAATGTCTTCGAGCGGTGTGCGCAGGGCGCCGCGGATTCCGCCGGGTTCAAGGTGTGGGCGGACGGGACGACCGTCACAGATCTGCTGGTGCTCGGGAATCTCTTCCGCAACAACCAGGGCTGGACCTATGCGGCGAGCGACATCAACTGGTGGGAGACCAGTCGCGGCCGCCGCGCCGGGTTCGGCGCCTACGTGGACATCGTGAAGAGCGGTACGGACGGAGTGGACTCCGTCATATTCCACCGAAACAGCGCGGTGAGCAACGGGTTCGCGGGGCTCTACGTTGCGCACAGTCGCGACGTCGCGATTTACAACAATCTCTGCGCGGGGAATCCGTACGGGATCGTGCTCGACGGGCAGGTTTCGCGGATGCCCGACTTCAACACGAGCAACCGGGTCTGCAACAACCTTCTGCCGTCCTCGTTCGATGCGGTGACGCTGTTTCCCGACGCGGGCATTTCCGTACGAGCGCCGACCTCGGCGATGACGCGGCTTTTCATCGACCGCAACCTCTACCAGCCGGCCGGTATCGGTGCGGTCGCGATGCGGCATCACTATCTCTGGGACTACGAGCCGAACTCGTGGCGGCATCTGCTGTATACGAACGTCACGCAGATCCGCACGTCCACGGTCTGGGAGGCCGCGGGAACGCAGGTTGCGGCCGCGGGACCGCTCTTTGTGTGGCGGACGAACGGCTGGCCGGCGCTGCCGCTCAACAGCCCGGCGGTCGATGCGGGCATTGTGCCCACGGCGGCGACGGCGATGATCGCGAGGGTTGGAGCGGCGCTGGGCGTGGATCTCTCCGACGGCGTCCCG
>CAYXFW010000382.1:0-3743 GCA_964464305.1 uncultured Verrucomicrobiota bacterium | reverse complement strand
TGGCCTTGGTCAATTCCCTGATGTTCGCCCACCTGACGGACCCGGCCAACCAGTCCTTCGGCGTGCTCCTGTGGGGCACGATCGGTTGGGCGGTCTCCGGCTGGACACTCACGTTCCGGCGCCGGCTGAAGAGCGGCGGCGAGGGCGCGGACTGCCTGGTCCTTGCCGCAGCCCTGTCCCTGGCCATGGGGTTCTACTGCCTCACCCTGCCCCACACACCTCCGCCCGGCAGCGCCGGAGACGTTCTGCCGTTCCTCAAAGCCCTGGGCCTTCTGAACGATTCCAACTTCCTGGTCTTCCTGATCGTCGCCTTCCTTCTGGCCACACAACTCCAGTTCTTCTTTCTGGGAACGGCACCCTATCTGTCGGAACTGGGCGTGCCGACGCGCTCCATTCCGGCCGCGATGACCATCGCCCAAGTCATGCAACTGGCGGGCACGGCCGTCCTGGCCTTCCACACCTCCGCCATCCGCAGTCGCATCGGGTTCGTCGGGATCTTCTCCATCGGCCTCGCGATGTGGATGGCCACCTACGCCATCTACGCCCTCGCGCCCCGCCGCGTCCCCGTCGTCCTGGCGCAGGGTCTGCACGGACTGGCCTATACCTTCTTCATCTGGATGGGATTCGTCTACGTGAACGAGGTCGCCCCGCCCGACATCCGCGGCTCCGCCCAGGGCCTGTACACGGTGGTCCTTTTCGGCTTCGGGTTCTTCCTGGGCACGCAGATCACGGGGTTCGCCATGGACAGACTTCGCACGCCGCAGGGCGGCTTCCGCTGGCGGAGCATTTTCCTCATCCCCTGCGCCATGACGCTCGTCTGCCTCGTCGCGCTGATGGCGCTGTTCCGGGGCTGAGGGGCGCATCCGCTCAAGACAGGGCCAAGTTGGCCCTCCCCTCCCGGGCGGCAAAGCTGTACAGTGGCGGGCAGGAGAGACATCCATGAGCGAAGACACCCGGTTCGGAAGCATGGCCGTGTTCTGCGATTTCGAGAACGTGGCCCTCGGCGTCCATGACGCGAAGTACGACATGTTCGACATCCGGCTCGTGCTGGAGAAGCTGTTGTTGAAGGGCAGCATCCTGGTCAAAAAGGCCTACTGCGACTGGAGCCGCTATCGCGACTTCAAACCGGGCATGCACGAGGCCGCGTTCGAACTGATCGACATCCCCCACGTCCGCCAGTCCGGCAAGAACAGCGCCGACATCCGGCTCGTCGTCGATGCGCTGGACCTGTGCTACACCAAGCCGCACGTCGACACGTTCGTCGTCGTCAGCGGCGACTCGGACTTCTCGCCGCTGGTCAGCAAGCTCCGCGAGAATAACAAGACAGTGATCGGCGTCGGCGTGAAGAACTCCTCGTCCGACCTGCTGATTTCGAACTGCGACGACTTCATCTTCTACGACGACCTGGTCCGCGGAACCCGGAAGCCCCGCGCGCCGCGCAAGGTCGCGGCGCCGGCCGTCAAGGCCCCGGGGCGCGGAGCGGCCGCGGCCGCCCGAGCCGCAGCGGCAGCCGCGGTTCCCGCCACCGCAGAGACCGCCGAGTCCCGCACCTCGGTCGCGGCGGCCGGCAAGGGCGAGTCCAAGGACGACCTGGAGGCGCGCCGCCTGGAGGGCATCGCCCTCGTCGTCGGCACCGCCGCCGAGATTCTCAACGAACGCGGCGGCCGCGAACAGGTCTGGGGCTCGGTGGTGAAGCAGACGCTCAAGCGCCGGCAGCCGGGCTTCAACGAGGCCTACCACGGGTTCAAGTCCTTCAATGCCCTGCTCGAAGAGGCCCAGGTCCGCGGGCTGCTGACGCTGCGGCACGACGACAAGTCCGGCGGCAACGTGATCACGGCGGTCAAGCGCGAAGAGTGAGCGACGGAGCGGAAGGTCGAGACCCGAGGACCGAGGGCCGAGATCCGAAGGCATGAGGAGCGGGCAACGTCCAAGCGTTGGACCTCCCGATCTTCGAAGTTCCAAGGGTTGAAGATCTTCCCGGCAGGCCGGCTTGGAACTTGAAACTTGGAACATGAGACTCGCCGACGGAGGGCCGGCGCGCGATGAGCCGGGTGATTCTCCACGTGGACATGGATGCGTTCTTCGCATCCGTCGAGCAGCGCGACCACCCCGAATGGCGCGGGCGACCCGTCATCGTCGGCTCGCCGCCGGACCGGCGCGGCGTGGTAGCGGCCGCCTCGTATGAGGCGAGAAAGTTCGGCGTCCACTCCGCCATGCCTTCCCGCGAGGCCGGTCGCCGATGCCCCGGTGGTGTCTTCGTCGCACCGCGCATGCACCAGTATGCGGAGGTGTCGCGGAAGGTCTTCCGCATCTTCGAGCGGTTCACCCCGTGGATCGAACCGTTGTCGATCGACGAAGCCTTTCTCGACGTCACCGGAGCGGTCCGGATTCACGGCTCCGGACCGGAAATCGCCGCGAAGATCCGTGCCGCCATCCGCAGCGAACTCGACCTGACCGCATCGGTCGGGGTCGCCGGCAATATGTTCCTCGCCAAGATCGCCAGCGACCTTCACAAACCGGACGGCCTGACGCTCGACCCCGACGATCCCGCGGATGTGCGCGCCTTCCTTGCCCCCCTCCCCGTCGGACGGCTGTGGGGCGCCGGCCAGGTGACGGAGGCCGCGCTGACCCGCGCCGGCCTGCGGACGATCGGAGACATTCAGCGCTGCCCGCCCGCGACCCTCGCCACCCTGCTGGGCGAGCATCGGGCCCTGCATCTGCAGGCTCTGGCGATGGGGCTCGACACGCGCAGCGTGGAGACCGACTCCGAGGAGAAGAGCATTTCGCGCGAGCAGACGTTCGACATGGACTGTGCCGACCGCGAGGCGGTCGAGGCGATGCTTGTGGAACTGACGGACGACGTCGGACGCCGCCTGCGCGAGACCGGCCGCCGTGCGACCGTGGCACGGATCCGGCTACGCTGGAAAAGCTTCCGGACCTTCACGCGCCAGCGACGCCTCGATCCGCCGGTCTGCGACGATTTTTCCCTCCGCGCTGCGGCCCGAGCCTTGTTCGCGGCCGAGCCGATGGTTGAGGCGGTGAGGCTCATCGGATTCGGCGTCGGCGGGCTGGTCGGTGAGCCCGGGTCGGCGACGTTGTTCGACGAGTTGCCCGGGGGCCTTCCGAAACGCGAGCGCTTGAGCCGGACCATGGACGAGATCAACCGCCGCTACGGTCGCGGAACGGTCCGCCGACCGTGAGACGGTCGGGCGGCTCTCGTTCCGGTCAGGGCGCCTCGGCCCCGTCGGCATTCCCCTTCTTGCCGGCGGAGACCGCCGTCTGCAGCCCGCGAAGTTCCTGGAGATGCGCGCGGATTACGTCGTCCTTCGGACTGAGCTTTACGGCCTTTCCGAGAATCTGCGCGGCCTCGTCCAGACTTCCCGTTCGCAGGAGGGCAAGGGCGAGCGTATCCAGAATACCCGGGGATTCCGGCGCGGCCGCGACCGCCTGTCGCGCGAACGGAAGCGCCTCCTTCGGCCGGTTCAGACTCAGCAGGCACCAGGCCAGATCATTGAGGATGGACGGATCGCCCGGCATGCCGCGCAACGCGATTCGCAACGCGGGCTCCGCTTCGGCATGTCGCCCCTCCTCCATCTGGAAGCTGGCGAGGTACAGGTTGGCCAGCGGATGGGACGGGCGGAGACGGAGCAGATGGGAAACGTGCCCCTGCGCCACATCACGCCGCCGTTCGGCGTAATCCAACCTCAGCAGCGCGTCCCAGGCCGGAGCGTAGCCGGGGGTCA
>CAYXFW010000381.1:0-3745 GCA_964464305.1 uncultured Verrucomicrobiota bacterium | reverse complement strand
GCACTGCTCGCCCTTGATGTTCTGTTTCAGGACATCGCGGACGAAGGGGTTGTCCGGTGCGTCGTAGCCGCAGTTCGAGTGCTTGTACCAATCCGCGGGCTTGGTCACCGGGGTGCCGCCGAGCTGGATGATGCGCAGCGCCAGCAGATCCGCGTGCCGCAATTCGTCCGCCGCATGCTGGGTCAGTTCCGCGATGACCGCTTCCTTCATCGGCCCCTTCACCACCTTCGCTCCGATCCAGTACTGGTAGTAGGCCAGCCACTCGTCGGAATACGCCTTGTTCAGGAGGCCGATGAGTTTCTTGACGTCCATGTCGACGATTTCAATGCCCTTGGTGCCCATGGTGCGCTCCTTCCCTTGTTGTTCCGCCGTTCGCGACGGCACTCCTCATGTCATCGTCCTTCACGATAGCCTCTCCGTCCCGCGTTCAACAGCGAAAAGCGCCCCCGCCCCGCGATCGCTCTGCGATCCCTCCGTCCCGCTCGTCTTCCTACCACCCTGAAATCGGTGTCGTTCCGTGTAACGATCGTTACACCAAACGTGCAGACGGGCGGGGTGTGCGATCGGGGTGACGGGAAGCGGGCGGTCAGCCGAGCTTCCGGCGCAGGATTTCGGCGGCCAGTTGCGGGCTGGCCTTGCCCCGGCTGAGCTTCATGACCTGGCCGATGAGAAACTGCAGGGCGGGAGCCTTGCCGCTTCGGTATTCCTGCACGGGGCCCGGGTTGGCGGAGATCGCCTGATCGGCAAGGGCCTCGATCGCGCCGGTGTCGGTAACTTGCGCGAGGCCGCGACGCCGGACGATCTCCTCCGGGTCGCCGCCCTGGTCCACAAGTTCGGCGAAGATCTCCTTTGCGGTCGGCATGTTGACGGTCTTGTGGTCAACGAGACCGACCAGCGCGGCCATCGCGGGGGCGGTCAGCGGAAGCTCGTCGATGCCGACCGTCCGTTCGGACATCACGCGAAGGACCTCGGTCATGATCCAGTTCGACACGGCCTTGTAGTTCCCGGAAGCCCGGGCCGCGGCCTCGAAGAACCCGGCGAGCGCCCGGTCCGCCGTGAGCACGCCGGCGTCGTAATCGGGAAGGCCGTACTCCGTCGCGAATCGCGCGCGGCGGTCTGCGGGGAGCTCGGGCAGGGCGGACCGCCACGTCTCGATCGTCTCCGCGGACAGCTCGACGGGCATCAGGTCGGGCTCCGGAAAGTACCGGTAGTCGTGGGCCTGCTCCTTGGTCCGCATCGGTTCGGTGACGCCGGCCTCGTCGTTCCACCGGCGGGTTTCCTGCACCAGCGTGCCGCCCTGGCGGACGACATCGATCTGGCGCCGGATCTCGTACATCAGGGCACGGTGAACGCCCTTGAACGAGTTCATGTTCTTGATTTCGACCTTCACGCCCAGGGTGGAGGTGCCTTCGGGTCGCACGCTGACGTTGAGATCGCAGCGAACGTTGCCTTCCTCGAGGTTGCAGTCGCTGACGCCCCCGTGCAGGAGAATCTGCCGGAGGGCCTGCAGGTAGGCGAAGGCCTCGTCGGCGTCGAGCAGATCGGGCTCGGTGACGATCTCCATCAGCGGCGTGCCCGCGCGGTTGAAGTCGATGCCGCTGGACTGCTCGAAATGCAGGTTCTTGGCGACATCCTCCTCGAGATGGATGCGCGTCAGCCGTACGGTCTTCGGCCCCGAAACCGTGGCGATGCCGACGCCGCCGCCGAGACACAGCGGGCGATCGTACTGGGAGATCTGGTAGTTTTTCGGCATGTCCGGGTAGAAGTAGTTCTTGCGGTCGAACTTGCTGAAACGGCTGATTTCGCAGCCCAGCAGCAACCCGGTGACGACCGTCAGGCGCACGGCCTCCTCGTTCAGCACGGGCATGGCGCCGGGCAGACCGAGGCACACCGGGCAGACGCGGGTGTTCGGCTCGCCGCCGAAGGTGGCGGAGCACCCGCAGAAGATCTTCGATTTCGTCCGGAGTTGGACGTGGGTCTCGAGGCCGATCGCGGGGATGTAGTTCACGACCGGGCCTCCCCGGCGAAGGGATCCGGCCGGTATCCGGTCCAGTCCGACGCTTGTTCGTAGGCGTGGGCGGCGCGGAGTACGAGGTCCTCCCGGAACGCCGGGCCCAGAATCTGGAGGCCGACAGGCATCCGGTTGGCCGCAAACCCGCACGGCACGGAAATGGCGCAAATGCCCGAGAGGTTGGCCGAGACGGTGAAAATGTCGCCGAGGTAGGCCTGCAGCGGATCCTCGTTCCGCTCGTCCAACCGGTAGGCGGACGTCGGTGCGACGGGTGCGAGGATCGCATCGCACTGTCCGAACGCGCGTTCGAAGTCGCGCCGGATCACGGTCCGGACCTTCTGGGCCTGCAAGTAGTAGGCGTCGTAATACCCGCTCGAAAGCACATAGGTGCCGAGGACGATCCGCCGTTTGACCTCCGCACCGAAGCCGGCGGCTCGGGTCCGGCCGTACTGCTCGATGGGATCGGCGCCGGGCACACGCAGGCCGTAGCGGACGCCGTCGAGCCGGGCGAGATTGGCCGACGCTTCCGCGGTGGAGAGCACGTAGTAGGTTGAAACCGCGTACTTCGTGTGCGGCAGGCTCACATCGACGATCTCGGCGCCCAGCGACCGGCAACGCTCGGCGGCCGCGCGGACGGCCGCTTCGACGCCCGGCTCGATGCCTTCGACGAAGTACTCGGCGGGAAGCCCCAGCCGGAGCCCGCGCAGCCCTTCCGTCCCGCAGGACAGACCGCCCTCGTAGTCCGGCACCGGCGCATCGACCGTCGTGGAATCCATCGGGTCGCGTCCGGCCAGGGTCCGCAGGAGAACCGCGGCATCGCGCACGCGCTTGGCGATGGGCCCGATCTGGTCAAGCGACGAGGAGTAGGCCACCAGTCCGTAGCGCGAGACGCGGCCGTAGGTTGGCTTGAGCCCGACGCACCCGCAAAACGAGGCCGGCTGGCGGATCGATCCGCCGGTGTCGCTGCCCAGCGCCGCAATCGCCAGGTCGGCCGCGACCGCCGCCGCCGAGCCGCCGCTCGAGCCGCCGGGCACGCGCCTCTGGCCCCAGGGGTTCAGGGTTTTTTGAAACGCCGAGTTCGCAGTGGTCGATCCCATGGCGAACTCGTCCATGTTCAGCCGTCCGTACAGCACCGCCCCGGCGGCGCGCAGCCGCGCGATGGCGGTGGCGTCGTAGGGCGCACGGTAGGGCTCCAGGATCCGCGATCCGCAGGAGCAAGGCTGGCCCCGGACGTTGAGGTTGTCCTTGATGCCGACCGGCACGCCGAGCAACGGGGCGTCATCGCCGCGGGCGCGCCGTGCGTCCGCCTCGCGGGCCTGCGCGCGGACGTCGTCGCGGTCGATGGAAAGGTAACACCCGAGCTCTTCGTTGCGCCGGTCGGCGGCGGCGAACAGGGCGTCGACGATCTCCCCCGACGAGACGTCTCCGCGCACCAGGGCATCGCGCGCCTCGCACAGTGTCCACCGGGCCGGATCGGGCGTGGGGGTTGCGCTCATTCCAGGATCTTCGGGACGATGAAAAGTCCGTCGCGGGCGGACGGGGCGTTGGCCAGCGCATCCCCGCGGTCGAGCCCGGGCCGGACCTCGTCCGCCCGGAACACGTTCCGCACCGGCCATGCGTGCGAAGTCGGTTCCACATCGCGCACGTCGACCTCGCGCAGTTGGTTGACGTAGTCGAGAATCCGGCCGAGCTGCAACTGCAGCTTCGCCGTCTCTTCCGGCGTCAGGTGCAGCC
>CAYXFW010000380.1:0-3771 GCA_964464305.1 uncultured Verrucomicrobiota bacterium | reverse complement strand
CCGGTCGGCCGAGGAATGCTGACCGGTCGGAGAGGGCCGGGGATTCCTCATGTCGGACGGCGAGGTGCTACCGGAACTGAAGGAGATCGTCGGGGCGATCCTGTTCGCCGCCCGCCAGCCGGTCTCGGCCGAGCAGATCCTCCTGGTCTTCGGACAGACCGCCGGGCAGACGGGCGGATTCACGCGCGACTATGCCGCGGTGACCGCCGCCGATCTCGCGGCGGCGATCGAGGCCTTCGGCCGGGATCTGCAGCAGGCCCGGGTCGGGCTGCGCGTCTCCGAGGTCGCGCAGGGCTACCGCCTGGAAAGCCTGCCGTCCTGCGGCGCATGGCTGCGAACGTTCCTCGACCGCGGGCGCCCGCAGCGGCTGACGCCGCCCGCGCTGGAGACCCTCGCGATCGTCGCGTACCGCCAGCCCGTGATGCGGTCGGAGATCGAGGCGGTGCGCGGCGTCGCCGTCGACCAGATCCTGCGGAACCTGCTCGACATGCAGCTCATCCGCATCACCGGTCGGAGCGACCTTCCCGGGCGGCCGTGGCTTTTTGGAACATCGCAGAAGTTTCTCGAGCACTTCGGGCTTAAGAGCCTCGACGATCTGCCCGGAACGGACGAATTGCGCCGGCGCGACGAGCAGAAGGCCCGCGCCGCGGAGCAGCGCCAGATGGAGTTGCCCCAGGGCGGGGAGCCGGGCGGCGCCACGGGATTCCGGGCCGACATGGATGCGGACCGGCCGGGCGAGGACGACGTGGTCGCGCAACTGTCGGTTGCGGACCAGGAGGATCCGGGCGATCTTCCCGACGCGAGACCCGCGCCGGCACCCGGGGAGGACGAGACCGACGCCATCCGCCCGCAGGATTACGAGGACGACGAACGGGTGTCCCCGCCTCCGCGCCGCAAGGTGGCCGCAGCACCGGCGGCGCCGACGGACGACGAATCGGACGCAGTCGCGGACGCCCCGGCCGGCGAAGCGGAAGCGGCCGTCGACGGCTCGGCGGAGGTGCCTGTCGACGAAGAGGACGAGGACGAGTTCGATGAGGATGACGAGGACGACGACGAAGAAGACGATGAGGATGAGGACGACGACGGGGACGGGGATGTTCCCGGTACGCCGGGCAAGCCCCAGTGAATTCCAACCGGAGACGGACGCGAAATGTCCGTTGACGCATGAACCTCGATGAACTGAGAGAACGAATCGACCGGCTCGACCGCCAGATCGTGGACCTGCTCAACGAGCGGACCCGCGTCGCGATCGACATCGGACGCAGCAAACGCGAAGGCGGAGGCTCGATCTTCGCGCCCGACCGGGAGAAGCAGGTCTTCGAGCACGCCAAGGGCTGCAACGAGGGCCCGCTGCCGAACGGATCGCTCCAGGCGATCTATCGCGAGATCATGTCCGCCTCGATCTCCCTCCAGCAGCCCCTCAAGATCGCCTATCTGGGGCCGCCGGCGACATTCACGCACCAGGCGGCCCGGCAACGCTTCGGGGCGAGCGTGAAGTATCTCTCGTGCGACACGATCGGCGATGTCTTCTCGTGGGTGGAAAAGGGCTACGCGGACTACGGCGTCGTCCCGATCGAGAATTCGACGGAAGGGGCGGTGACGCACACCCTCGACGAGTTCGCGGAGACGCCGTTGAAGATCGTGGCGGAGATCTACCTGCCGATCGCCCAGCATCTGCTCTCGAAGAGCCCGAAGGCGCAGATCCGCAAGATCTACAGCAAGCCGGAGGTGTTCGGGCAGTGCCGGAGGTTTCTCCAGTCCGAGATGGCGGGCATCGACCTGATCCCCGTCTCCAGCACCGCGCGGGCCGCCGAGATCGCCGCCGCCGAACCCGGCTCGGCCGCGCTGGCCAGCGTGCAGGCTGCGGAGACCTACGGGCTGGACGTGATTTCCAGCGAAGTACAGGACATGCGCGGCAATACGACCCGCTTCCTTGTGGTCGGCGGGGCGTGCGGGAAATCCACCGGGTACGACCGGACCTCGCTCCTGGTGGCGGTCCAGCACAAGGTCGGCGCACTGCACCGGGCCCTTTCCGCGTTCAGCGCGAACGGGGTCAACCTGTGCAAGATCGAGTCGCGCCCCAATCGCTCGAAGGCGTGGGAGTACTGTTTCTACGTGGACGTCGAAGGCCACGCGGAGGATCCCGCCGTGAAGCAGGCGCTGGAACTTCTCGCCCCCGAATGCGCGGTGATGCGCGTGCTCGGTTCGTATCCGCGCGCCCATGACCGGGAAGAGTGACCGGGAAGTTCCAACCCTTGGACGCGCGGATCCCCCGCCCGTCCAAGGGTTGGAAAGGTCGAGGACATGACGATGATGCAGGTCAAACCATGGGTGCGGGCGCTGGCGATGTACGAGCCGGGCCGGCCGATCGAGGATGTGGCGCGCGACTACGGGTTCGGCCCGGACGAGCCGATCGTGAAGCTCGCGTCCAACGAGAACGCGCTGGGACCGTCCAAGCGCGCCCTCCGGGCCATTCGCGACGCCGCTGCGACGGCTCACCTCTATCCCGACGGCGGATCGTTCCGTCTGCGCGAGGCGCTGGCGAAGAAGCTGGATGTCCTGCCGTCGCAGATCGCGATGGGACACGGCAGCAATGAATTGCTCGCCCTGCTCGGACACGCGTTCCTGGAGCCGGGGACGAACATCGTCATGGCCGACGGCGCGTTCGTCGTCTACCGACTCGTCGCCGATCTCTATCAGGCGGCCACGATCGCCGTCCCGATGAAGGCGTTTACGCATGACCTCGACGCGATGCTGGGGGCGATCACTCCTGCGACGCGCCTGGTGTTCATTGCGAACCCCAACAATCCGACCGGGACGATGGTCGACGGACCGGCGATCGCGCGCTTCATGGAGCGCGTTCCGAAGCATGTCGCCGTGGTGTTCGACGAGGCGTACGTCGAGATCCTCCCGCCCGAGCGGCAGCCGGACACCCTTCGGTACGTGCGCGAGGGACGGAGCGTGTTCGTTCTTCGCACGTTCTCGAAGACCTACGGGCTGGCGGGCCTTCGGGTCGGCTACGCGGTCTCGTCCGAGGAGGGCGTCGGCGTGCTGGAACGGGTGCGGCAGCCGTTCAACGTCAATTCCATCGCGCAGGCTGCGGCGCTGGCCGCGCTCGATGACGACGCGCATGTTGCGCGGACGCGCCGCCTCGTCGGCTCGGGCCTCGCCCAGATGCAGCGCGCCTTCCGCGCGCACGGGCTCGACTTCGTGCCGTCGGTGGCGAACTTCATCCTGGTGAAGGTGGGTCGCGGACGCGAGGTCTTCGAGCGCCTGCAGCGGCGGCGGGTGATCGTGCGGGCGATGGACGGGTACGGCCTGCCGGACTACATCCGCGTCACGATCGGGACGAAGGCGGAGAACGAGTTCTTCCTCGAGCAGCTCCGCCTGGTGCTCGCCGAGAGGATCCAGCCGTGAGCGGGCAGGGGAGGCGCGGGACACCCGCGCCGGTGTCATGAGCGACGCCGGCCGGATCGCCATCCTCGGGCTGGGCCTGATGGGCGGATCGCTCGGGCTGGCCCTGAAGGCCCGCGGATACCGCGGGACCGTCGCCGGATACGCGCGTCGTCCGTCGACGCGGAAGCTGGCGGCGGAGTGCGGTTCGGTGGACGAAGTCTTCGCGGATGTGGCCGACGCCGCACGGGGTGCGGGCATCGTGGTCGCGTGCGCGCCCGTGCTCTCGATCCCGGATCTGGTGGCGCAGGCCGCGCCGTTCCTCGAACCCCGGGCGGTTGTCACGGACGTCGGCAGCACGAAGGCGTGGATCGTTCG
>CAYXFW010000379.1:0-3771 GCA_964464305.1 uncultured Verrucomicrobiota bacterium | reverse complement strand
CGGCTTGTCCTCCATAGCGCAGCGCGACGGAGGATCGCGGCAGGCAGGCGTCCCGGGCCGCGGTTGGGACCCGCTTCCCCGGTGTGCCGGGAACCCGTATGCTGGGGACCATGCCGACGATCGCCAGGGTTGTGGTCCGCCTCGCGCTGGACCGCGTGTTCGACTACCTCGTGCCGCCCGAGCTGGTGGCCGGGGCGGCGCCGGGCACGCCCGTGACCGTGCCGTTCGGCAAGAGCGAGCGGCAGGGCTACATCGTCGACATCACGGACCACTCCGAGCGCGCGGACCTGAAGTCCATTGTCGCCCTTGCGGGCAAGCAGGCGCTGATCCGGGACCGCGTCATGGAACTGGCGCGCTGGATTTCGGATTACTACGTCGCCCCCATCGAGACGGCGGTGCACGCCGTGCTGCCCGCCGCGGTCCGCAAGCGCGGCGCGGCGCATCTCGACCGGCTGCGCGTCGTGCGGACGGAGATGCCGGATGCGGAGGCGGACATCCGGGTCCGCCACGCCGCGAAACAGGCGGCCGTTCTCGCCTCGTTGAAGGCGGCCGGCGGAGAGCAGTGGCTGGCGCGGCTGGAGTCGGAGGCGCCGGGCGCCGCCGGCGCGGTGCGCGGGATGGCGAAGAAGGGGCTTGTCCGGCTCGAGTCCGGCGAGATCCGCCGCGATCCCGAGGCCGGGCGCGAGCTGGTGCGGACGGAGCCGCTGGCGCTGATGCCCCAGCAGGCCGACGCGCTGGCGACGCTGCGGACGGCGATCGATACGGGGAAGCCGCCGGTCGTCCTCCTCTTCGGCGTCACCGGAAGCGGCAAGACCGAGGTCTACCTGCAGGCGATCGCGCATGCGATGACGAAGGGGAAGGGGGCGATCGTTCTCGTGCCGGAGATCGCGCTGACGCCGCAGACGGTCGACCGCTTCCGCGCGCGGTTCGGCGACACGATCGCGGTGCTCCACAGCCACCTGTCCGACGGCGAACGGCACGACGAGTGGCACCGCGTGCATTCCGGGCGGGCGCGGATCGTCGTCGGCGCGCGGTCGGCGCTGTTCGCTCCGGTCGCTGACCTGGGGCTGATCGTGGTCGACGAGGAGCACGAGCCGACCTACAAGCAGGAGGAGGCGCCGCGCTACCATGCCCGCGACGCGGCGGTGATGCGCGGCCGTCTCGAGGGCTGCGCGGTGGTGCTCGGCTCGGCGACGCCGTCGCTGGAGTCGTGGCAAAACGCGAAGTCCGGCAAGTACGCGATGGTCCGCATGCCGCACCGCGTCGACCACCGCGACATGCCGCTGATGCGGATCGTCGATCTCCGCGCGGAGGCGTCGCGCGAGGGCCGGGCGAACATCTTCTCGCGGGAACTGGTGCAGGCGCTGCACGACCGGCTTGCGCGCGGGGAGCAGTCGATCCTGTTTCTCAACCGCCGCGGGTTCGCCTCGAGCCTCGTCTGCCCGTCCTGCGGGTTCGTGGTCCGTTGCGAGCATTGCAGCGTGGCCATGGTGTTTCACAAGCAGATGGACCGGTTGGTGTGCCACCTGTGCGGGGCGACGCGCGGCGTGCCGGCGGCCTGCCCGGCGCCGGAGTGCGGGGATCCGGCGATCCGCCACTCGGGCGTCGGCACCGAGCGTATCGAGGAGGTCCTGCATAAGCTCTTCCCGAAGGCGCGGGTGGCGCGGATGGACTCGGACACGATGACGAGGAAGGACGACTACCGGCGCGTGCTCGGGGAGTTCCGCACCGGCCGGCTGGACATCCTGCTCGGGACGCAGATGATCGCGAAGGGCCTGGACTTCCCGAACGTCACCCTGGTCGGCGTCGTGCAGGCGGACCACGCGCTGCACCTGTCCGACTTCCGCGCGGGCGAGCGGACTTTCCAGCTCCTGACGCAGGTCGCGGGCCGCGCGGGGCGGGGCGACGTCTCGGGCGAGGTGCTCGTGCAGACCCGCACGCCGTTTCATCCCTCCATCCAGGCGGCGCGCCGGCTCGATGCGGAGGCGTTCTACGACCAGGAGCTCGAGTTCCGCCGCGCGACCGGGTACCCGCCGTTCTCGCATTTCATCGCGTGCACGGTCCGTGCGCCGGACGACGCGGTGGCGGCGCGCACGACGGCGGCCCTGGCCGCGCAGATCAAGGCCCGTCTGGGGGCGCTGGCGGTCGTCGGCGACCCGGCGCCGGCGACGATCGCCCGGATCCGCGGGCAGTACCGCCACCAGGTGATGATCCGCGCCGCGCGCATGAAGCCGGTCCTCGGGCCGCTGCGGGAGTTGTGGCAGGCCTTCCCCTGGCCCCGCGGCACCGCGGGGGTGCTCGACATCGACGCCGTGTCGCTGCTGTGAGCCGCGTCCCCGCGCCTACCAGAACCACCAGGAATCCGTGCGCAACACGTAGAGCCCGAGGAGGAAGTTGGTGACCCCGTGGGCGAGGATCGCGGCCCAGATGTCGCCGGTGCGCAGCACGATCCATGCGAAGGCGAGTCCGCAGACGATGCCGGCGAACCATTCCGCGTGCTCGACGCCGAAAAGCGCGGCCGTGGCGAGCCACATCGGCGTGTCCATCCGCGTCACCGCCACATCGAGGAAGTTGCGGCCGCAGAGCCACCGGTAGAGGAACCCGCGCCAGAAAAACTCCTCGATGATCGCGATGACCACCGAGGTGCCGAACATGTGCACGGCGAAGAGCGGCCAGCCCGTGACGGAGGGCAGATAGGGATAGGCGGCCAGCGGTTCGCGCAGGTTGCCGAAGCCGCCCGGGAGCGGGCCGACGAGAAACTTCTCGTAGAACGCGGCGAGTCCGGGCGCGGCGGCCCGGACGGCGTCGGATTCCAGACCGACCCAGACGATGAAGATCGCCAGCCCCACGGCGAGCGCGAGCGGCACGTTGCGCAGCCGCAGCGGGCCGTACCAGCGCCACGGACGCACCGCGATCAGAAGCGCCGCGCCGGCCACCGTCCGAAGGGCGTACTTCCCGCCCGTCGGGTCGCCGAGGCCGCTCATCAGCGCCAGCCACAGGGCGAACGGGGCGACATGCGCCCACGTCGGGGCGTCGCGCCACGGCTTCAGCCACGCGAGCGTGCCGACGGCCGCCGCGGCGCCGGCGGCAATCGCCCAGGGGGTGTCGTCGCCCAGCAGGTGGGCGACGAAGAAGAACGCGACAAACGGGAGGACGTGCGCCCAGACCGGCGTTTCCCCGTTCCGAATATCTGACGCCCCCTCCGTCACGCCGGAGAGCCTACCGGGGTTTCGTCAAATGCCAAGGCGCAAGATCGGGGATTCCCCGTCCGCCGTCCGTCAGACGAGGCCCTGGGCCAGCATCGCCTCGGCGACCTTGGTGAAGCCGGCGATGTTCGCGCCCGTGACATAATTGCCCGGCTGGTCGTACTCCCGCGCCGCGTTCACGCAGGACTCGTGGATGCGGACCATGATCTCGTGCAGCCGCATGTCGACTTCCTCGCGGCCCCACATGAGGCGCATCGAGTTCTGGCTCATTTCGAGGCCGGACGTCGCCACGCCGCCCGCGTTCGCCGCCTTCCCGGGGCCGTAGAGGATCTTCTGCCCGACGAACAGATCCGCCGCCTCGGGCGTGCTGGGCATGTTGGCGCCCTCGGACACGACGAAGCACCCGTTCTTCAGCAGCGTCCGGGCATCCTCGCCGCCGAGTTCGTTCTGGGTCGCGCTGGGGAACGCGCACTGGCACGGCACGTGCCACGGGGTCCGGCCCTCGTGGTACTCGGCCTTGAACTTCTGCGCGTAGTCCCGGATGCGGCCGCGCTTCACGTTCTTC
>CAYXFW010000378.1:0-3774 GCA_964464305.1 uncultured Verrucomicrobiota bacterium | reverse complement strand
CCAGATCGCGGATTTCGCCCACCAGGACGATGTCCGGATCCTCGCGCAAGGCCGCCCGGAGCGCGGCGGCAAACCCCCTGGTGTGGGAGTGCACCTCGCGTTGGTTGACGAGGCAGCGCTGCGGCGTGTGAACGAACTCGATCGGATCCTCGATCGTGATGATATGGTCCGTCCGGGTCCTGTTGATCAGGTCGATCATGGCGGCCAGCGTGGTCGACTTGCCGCTCCCCGTGGGACCGGTGACCAGCACGAGCCCCTTGGACAGGTAGCAGAAGTCCCGGACGGCCTTGGGCAACCCCAGTTCCTCGAACGTCGGAATGACGGACGGGATCAGCCGCAGCACGCAGCCCACCCCGAAGCGGTCCATGAATACGTTCACCCGGAAGCGGCCCAGCGAGTCGATCGCATAGGCGAAGTCCGTGTCCCACCGCTCCTCGAATTCCCGCCGGTTCTTCTGCGGCATGATTTCGTCGATCGTCATGCGGCAGCTTTCGGGCGTCAGGACGGCGGCATCCGCCATGGACATCATGTCGCCACTGACCCGGATGAAGGGCCGGAAGCCGGTCGTCATGTGGAGGTCGCTGGCGCCGCGGGCGACCATCGCCGTGAGAAGTTTGTCGATCTCGGGCACGGGTCAGATCCCCTGTTCCGGCCCCGGCGGCAGAGCATCGGCGGCCGCACGCAGCCGGCCCCTCGCCTCCACGACCGCCTCGAACCTCTGGTTATCCTCCGCCAGCATGTGGTTGATGCTGTCGCGAAGCTCCTTCATGGCCGAGAGCTCCGCGTACTTTGCCTGAAGCTGGTCGTACAGCGACTTTGCGTGCAGGGCATTTCGCACCCGCAGCGACAGCTCCTCGAGATCGACGGGTTTCGAGAGGTAATCGTCGGCGCCCGCCGCGATGCCCTTGATCCGGCTGTCGCGATCCGTCTGGCCGGAAAGGATCAGGATCGGGATGGGGGCGGTTTCGGGCGCGGCCTTCAGCAGGCGGCAGGCCTCGACACCGTCCATCACGGGCATGCTCACGTCCAGCAGGATGACATCCGGCGCGCTGGCCATGGCTTGATCCACGGCATCCCGCCCCGTCACCGCGGCGGCGACCGTGTGCCCCTCGCGGGACAGGAATCGCACCAGCAGGCGCCGCACATCGTCGTCGTCATCGGCAATGAGTACCCGGCTCATTCCCCGGAAGTCTCCTGTCCGGCCGCCACGCTACCGAGCCCCTCCGTCGGCCCCGTGGCGGCGAGAACCTCCCGAAGCTTGGCATGAAAACTTGCGCGAGTAAACGGCTTCTCGATAAAGAACACCCCGTGATCCAGAACGCCGCCCCGCGTGATCGCCGCGGCCGAATAGCCGGACATGAACAGGCAGGGCATGCCGGGCATGGACACCCGCAGGATGTCGGCCATCTCCCGGCCGTTCATCTCCGGCATCACGATGTCCGAGATCAGCAGGCGGATCCGGCGGGGGAAGGCCCGGACCTGTCGAAGCGCCTCGGCGGGCGATTGCGCACACAGGACGAAGAACCCCGCGCCCTCCAGCAAGGCCTTCACGATCGCAAGCACCGATGCATCGTCCTCGACCAGCAGGACCGCATCGCCTTCGCCGGCGACGACGCCGGATGCGGGCTCCGTCGCCGGGCCGGGCGGCGGTTCCGCATGACTGGGAAAATAGACGCGAAAGACCGTGCCCTTGCCGGGTTCGCTTTCGACGTCGATGAGACCGTCATTCTGACGCACGATGCCGTACACCGTCGCCAATCCGAGTCCCGTGCCCTGACCGACTCCCTTCGTCGTGAAGAAGGGCTCGAAGATCCGTTCGCGAATGTCGCGATCCATGCCGCACCCGTTGTCCTTTACGGCAAGCAGGACATACGGCCCCGGGGTGGCGCCTTCGTGGGTGGCGCAGAACTCGGCGTCCAGACTTGCGTTTTGAGTCCAGAGCTCGACGGTGCCCGCCCCCTGGATCGCATCGCGGGCGTTCACGCACAGGTTCACCATGATCTGATCGATCTGGCCGGGATCCAGATGCACCGGCGACAGGCCCGGCCCCGGGGACCATTTCAGGTTGATATTCTCGCCGATCAGCCGCGAGAGCATCTTGAGCATCCCCGCGACGGCTTCGTTCAGGTCCAGCACCCTCGGCGCGATCGGTTGCCGCCGCGCAAAGGCGAGCAACTGGCTGGTCAGCATCGCCGACCGCTCGGCGGCGTCGCGGATCTCGCGCAGATCAGTCCGTATCTCGGGCGACAGCCCGGGCCGTTCGAGAATCTGCTCGGAGTACCCCAGGATGACCTGCAGGCTGTTGTTGAAGTCGTGGGCGACGCCGCCCGCGAGCCGGCCCACCGATTCCATCTTCTGGGCCTGCCGAAGCTGGTCCTCGACGCCGGCCTTCTCCCGCTCGGCCTGCTGGCGCTTCTCCATGGCCGTCAGCAGGGTCTGCCGCGCTTCCCGCGCCTCGGCCAGCAATCGCTCGCGCTCCGCCTCGGCCTGACGGCGCTCGGAAACGTCATGGACGATGGAGAACAGGACCTCGCGCCCGTCCATGACGATGGGGCCGCTGAACACCTCGATGTCCCGGATGGTCCCGTCGGCAACCCGGCTCCTGAAGAGGGCATGGAAACCGCCCAGCGTGCGCGCACGCTCCATTTCGGCAAGAATCCCCTCCGGCGTCAGCGTGTCGATTTCCAGGAGGTTCTTGCTCAACAGCTCGCTGCGGCTCCATCCGTAGAACCGGCATGCGGCCGGATTGGCATCCAGAATCACGCCGTTGCCGGGATCGACGACGAGCATGGCGGCGTGGCTTCCCTCGAACAAACTCCGATAGCGCTCGCGGCTCTCCGCCAGAGCCACGGTCGCGCAATCCCGCTTGCGCCGGTTGGCGAGCAGGAGCCCCAGGGCGACGGTGGCGACCGGATAGACCAGCAGGACCGGCAGTCCGATACCGGCAACCACGCGAAGCGCGGCATCTCTCGGAAGCAGGCACAGGATGGCCAGCATCAGCACGTGGGCGAGGATGCCGAGCCCGTACAATTCGATCCATCGGATGTCCTCGAGGGGGCCGCGCCGATAGCGCCGCCAGAGCATCCCGAGAGTCCCTGTCGCAAGAATCACCAGGGATCCGACTTCCGCCGCCGCGCCGCCCTGGGCCAGGCGGAACGCAATCGTGATCGCCATGGCCACGACGGTGGGAACCGGGCCGGCGAACAGGCCGCAGGTCACCAGCAACACGGACCGGGTGTCGAAAACGATGCCGGCCTCCAGCCGGTACGATGCAAGAATCAGCGCGACCCCCAGGGCGCCGACGATCACCCCCAGAAGCGCCTGCCGCCAGAAACGGCCCTCGATCCGATGCCCGCGGGTGGCCAGATCGTACACGGCCACCATGGCCAGCAGAAGCGCGGCATTGTGAAGCAGCGCAATCAGGGGCTCGCTATTCACAGCGGCACCTTCCATCGACATTCCATGAAGGTCCAGGCTTCCACCGATGCCACCCTCGACCCGGGCGTAATTTCCTGCGCGACGCACCTTATCGTTGCACGGACAACGGGGGAATGCAACCGGGCGGCGACCTTCGGAACGGGCGCAGGCAGCGGCGAACTTGCCTACCCGGCGCGGCCGTGGCAGCATGTCCGTGGCGAAGGCCCTCTTGCGGATCGGACTCGAAGGGTGCATGCCCGGACCGACCGAAGAGCGGCGTCCTGCTTGGGGGAGGGTTTGCAATGAACGTTGGACCTATAGCCGCTGCACTGCTCGCGATCCTGCTGGCCGCGCCCG
>CAYXFW010000377.1:0-3777 GCA_964464305.1 uncultured Verrucomicrobiota bacterium | reverse complement strand
AGACCGTCGGCATTGTCGGTCTCGGCGCCATCGGCCGGCTCGTCGCCCGGCGTCTCTCCGGCTTCGATTGCCGCCTTCTCGGCTACGATCCGTTCGTGTCGCCCGATCACGCCGCCGAGGACGGGGTCGCGCTCGCCGACCTGCCGACGCTTTTCGCCGAGTCGGATTACGTGACGCTGCATCTGCCGGAGAACGAGAAGACCCGGGGGCTGGTGAACGCCGAGCTGCTCGGGAAGATGAAGAAGGGCGCGACGCTCATCAACTGCGCCCGCGCCGGCGTGGTCCACGAGGCCGATTTGCGCGCCGTGAAGTCCGAGAAGGGGCTGCGGTTCCTCAACGACGTCTATCCCAAGGACGCCGAGGGACCCAAGACCGTCGCCGACATCGCCGACATCATGCTCCCGCACCTCGGCGCGAGCACGAAGGAGGCGAACTACAACGCGGCCCGCCGGTCGGCGGAGCAGTTGATCGAGTTCGACGACAAGGGCATCACGTCCTACATCGTCAACCGCGACATCCCGGAGGGCCTCGACCGCGCCTTCGCGGACCTGGCCTTCCGTCTCACGAGGCTCTGCCGCGCGATCGCAGGCGCCGACCGCCCTCTGAAGACGATCGAGACCAGCTTCTACGGCACCCTGAGGCCCTTTGCCGGCTACCTGATCGTGCCGGTCGTCGCCGCGCTGGACGACACCTTCGACCGCGCGATGGCACCGGGCGCGGCGAAGAAGCTGCTGGCCGACCGTGGCGTCGAATACTCGGACCGCGAGACAGACGAGCACAAGGGCTACAAGAACTCGATGACGATCGACCTGACCGTCGACCGCGGCGGCGGCGCGATGAGCCGTGCCAGCGTGCGTGGCACCGTCGCCGAGGGCAACCTGATGGTGTCCCGCATCAACGACTTCGACAAACTCTACTTCGAGCCCTGCGGGCACATTGTCGCGTTCACCTACAAGGACCGGCCCGGCGTCATCGGCCAGATCGGCGCCGCGCTGGCCGGCGCGGGGATCAACATCGACGACATGCGCAACCCGCACGACCTCAAGGGCGAGTTCTCCATCGCCATCCTGAAGGTCAACCGACCGGTCCCGCAGGAGGTTGTCGACCGCCTCGCCACCCAGATCGGCGCATCGGCGGCGTGTTCGGTGGCGCTGTAGAAGGGGGAGTTTCAAGTTTCAAGTTCCAAGTTTCAAGTTTCGTCACTGAACTTGAAACTTGAAACCTGGAACTTGGGACTTCCCCTCCGGGGTTCCGCCCACCCTTCTCTTCGTGTAACCTTGGTTCGGCCGGCCGGGCGAGGCCGGCGTGGGAGACGCGGCCATGTCCGGGATCTGGATCGTGCTCGTCATCGGGTTCATCGTTGCCATGGCCATCCTTGGCCACGTGCAGGCGCAGAAGCGCCGGAAGGAACTCGAGGCGTGGGCCGTGGCGCAGGGGTTGTCGTTCGCGCCGGACAAGGTCCGGGATGTCGACAGCCGCTTCCCGGGCTTCGAGACGCTGGCCAAGGGCGAGAACCGTTACGCGCACAACGTCATCAGCGGCCGGCGCGGCGGGGCCGAGTTCTACGCGTTCGACTACCACTACGAGACGCATTCGCACGACAGCAAGGGCCGGCGCCAGACGCACCACCATTTCTTCTCCGTTGTCATCCTCGGGGCCCCCGTTCCTCTCCAGCCGTTGACGATCCGGCCGGAGGGCTTCTTCGACCGCATCGGCGCCTTTTTCGGTTACGAGGACATCAATTTCGAGTCGGCGGAATTCAGCCGGAAGTTCCATGTCTCTGCGCCGGATCGCCGCTGGGCCTACGACGTGCTGCATGCGCGCGCGATCGAGTTCCTGCTCGCCTCACCCACCTACTCGATCGACATGGAGCCGGCGCACGTGATGGCCTGGCGGACCTCCCGCTTCAGCCCGGAGCAGTTCGGGGAAGCCGCAGGGCTTGTGGAGGGGCTGCTCGCCCGAATCCCGGACTATGTGAAGCAGGCGCAACTCGGGTCCGATGCGCCACTGCCGCTGCCGGAGCCGCCAGCGTCCGCGCCCGCCCGGGCCGTCGTCCCGCCTCCACTCCCGCTCTCTTGATGTGCGGATCCGGAACGAAGAACCCGGCGGCGCACCGCCTGCTTCCGATTGCTTCGATAGGCCTCGACACGGCCGCGGTGGACCCCGCTTCGCGAGGACGCTTCGCAGGACACGGCGCGGTCCTTCCGAGGGGGGTCATAGACCGGACGCTTCGTCTGCCTCCACGGTGCCGGCCAGACGCTCGCGAAGCAGGGTCACGCGCCGGCCAGCGCCGGCCCGGTTGACGGCGATGCCGACGGCCCGCGGCGAGCCGATGAGGACGACGAGCTTCCGCCCGCGGGTGACGGCGGTGTAGAGCAGGTTGCGCTGGAGCATCACGTAGTGCTGCGTGTGGATCGGGATCACAACGCACGGATACTCGCTGCCCTGGCTCTTATGGATTGTGATGGCGTAGGAAAGGACCAGTTCGTCGAGCTCCGAAAACGTGTAGACGACGGTGCGGTCGTCGAAGCGCACGCGCAACTCGCGTTCGACGTCGCGCACCTCGAGGACCCGGCCGATGTCGCCGTTGAAGACGTCCTTGTCGTAGTTGTTCTCGATCTGCATGACCTTGTCGCCGGTGCGGAAGACGGTCCCGTACTTCTCGACGGACGGTCCATCCGGGTTCAGGGCGGCCTGGAGCACGGTATTGAGGTTCCGGGCGCCGAGTTCGCCCCGCTGCATCGGCGTCAGCACCTGGATGGCGTCCATGCGGTCCAACCCGAAGCGCTTCGGAATGCGTTCGCGGACCATCCGGACCAGCGCGTCGAGCACCTGGGGCGGCTCGGCGGCCTCGATGAAGTAGAAGTCCGTCTTCTCGTCGCGCCCGACCTCCGGGATGTGGGGCATCTGCCCCTCGTTGATGCGGTGGGCGTTTTCGACGATGTGGCTTCGCGCGGCCTGGCGGAAGACCTGCGTGAGCCGCTGGACGGGGATGGCGCCGGACTCGATCGCATCGCGCAGGACCATGCCGGGGCCGACGGAGGGAAGCTGGTCGACGTCGCCGACGAGGATCAGCGCCGCGCGGCGGGGCACGGCGCGCACGAGCTGGCAGGCCAGCGTGACGTCGAGCATGCTGCTCTCGTCCACCACGACAGCATCGGTGTCCAGCGGGCGTTCGGCGGTGTGCCGGAACCCGTTTGACGCGGGATCGTAGGCGAGCAGCCGGTGAATGGTCTTCGCCTCGGCCCCGGTGCTCTCGGCGAGGCGCTTCGCGGCTCGGCCCGTGGGCGCGCAAAGGGTCACGCGCAGTTTGCGGGCCCGGAAGACCTTCACGATCGCCTGCACGAGGGTCGTTTTGCCGACGCCGGGGCCCCCGGTGATCACGAGCACCTTCGCCGTCATCGCGGCGCGCAGGGCCTCGCGCTGGGCGGGGGCGAGTTGGAGGCGAATGCGGCTTTCGACCCATGCGACGGCGCGGTCGGGATCGACGCCCCCGAGCGGATGCCCGCCGCCGGCCAGCCAGCGCAGGCGTCGCGCGAGTTCGCGCTCGGCAAGGTCCAGCGGCGCGAGGTAGATCAGCGGCACCGCCTCGGGGCCGGTGCGTTCGACCAGCCGTTTGTCGGCGATGCCTTCGGCCAGCGCGGTTTCGACAAGGGCCTCACCGACGCCGAGGATCTCGGCCGTGCGCGCGATCAGCGCGTCGCGGGGATAGGCGCAGTGGCCCTCGCCGGTCAGTTCGCCCAGCGTGTACTCGACGCCGGCGCGCGCGCGGAGGGC
>CAYXFW010000376.1:0-3795 GCA_964464305.1 uncultured Verrucomicrobiota bacterium | reverse complement strand
GGCAATCGGTCACGGAAAGTCCGGGTAACGGCCGGCCGGAGACCTCCTGAATCTCCACCCCGATTGCACCCGGGGCAGCCGTGCGCGCATTGATCTCCAATCCCGTGCCCGCGAACCGCAACGGAGGGGTCACCAACTCGCCGCGTTCCGGCGCGTGGACGGATACGAACCCGTCGGTGCGGAACACGAACCGCCGGACCCGGCTCGCCGGTCCCTTGTAGTAGGCCTCCGTGGCGTAGACGGACATCTCGCGGTCCTGGCCGGGAAGCTGGAGAACTCCCCAGGCCATGTAATTGCTCCGGTTGCCGTCGCGGTCCCTGGGCGCTGTGATGGGGATGAGTTCCTCGCGCCACCGCCGGAATCGCACACCGTCCCGGCTGGTCATGAAGACCGGCTCCACCTGTTCAGTCTTCGGCTGGTAGCGCGTCGGAAAGCCGAGGAGCAGATGCGGCGCGCGAACGTACGGCATGACGGCGTTCGTATACAGGTGCTCCACGGGAGCCTCCCCGTAGGAGAGGTCGGCATGATGCTCCCAGTGCAGAAAGTCCGACGACGTCGCCGTACGGATCGCCCGCGTGCCGGCCGCGAAGATGCGCCAGTACGCGCGATAGTGCCCGCGCTCCGCGTCCCAGAAGGCAAGATTCTGCGAGTCGAATGCGCCGTCCGTGATGACGGCCTGCGCCATTCTCCTCCAATGAACCCCATCGGCCGACTGCAGGGCGTTCAGACAGTCCTGCTTCCGGCCCGCGCGCACCGTGGTTCCTCCAGCCAGCGCCTTGTAGCGGGCGTCCGGCGGACAGGCGGGATTGGCGTCCTTGAACGGCGTGAAGTTATGCGAGCCCTCGCCCGTCCAGACAATGTTGTTCTCCCGCGAACCGTTGAACTCGCAGGTGCCAAGCGCCGGTTTTGTCCATGCGATGCCGTCGCGGCTCTGCGCGTGGCAGGCGACTTCCGGATGGGATTCCCTCTTCGTCGTCCCGTCAAAGTGCGCGCCGCGATAGTAGGCACGAAAGCCGTCGCCGTCGGGAAAGAACGCGAAATACGCCGACGTGTTGCCTTCCCACGGCGAATCGCAAACGAGGGCAACCTCGCGAGGCTCGGGCTTGTGGAGCCTCAACTCCGCCCCCTCCATCCGCGAGATCAGGAAATCATCCACGAACAACTCGCGACGGGAGCCGAGGTCGAGCACATCCTGCGATTCCGCGGCCGGCGTGGCGAAAGGCCATGCCGCGGCGACGGCGGTCGCCCGGAGAAACTCGCGGCGTGAATGAAGCCGGTTCAAAGCCCCTGCCTCTTTCGGAACGCGGGAATCTGCCGGCGCAGAGTGTCGTCGATCAGCTTCAGCTTCTCTTCGATCGTGTCCGGCGTGTAGATGTAGTCCTGCTCCCACTCGTAGCCCAACCGCGAGTCGCGCCGCGCCGTCTCCTGCGAGGAGACGGTTCGCTCCCGCTCTTCGCGCAGCAGCGCCGACATATGATCCAAAAGACCGCGCTTCTCCGCAGGGTCTGCGGACCGGTTCAGGGCCAGGCGCATGCCCTCGAATTCGATGATGGCATGCTCGCTGCGCATCATCCGCTGGAGCTGCTCGGCCAGCAGCACCTCGCGGAACGCCGCCGGCCGCTTGGCCGCGGGGGCGCGCAGGGCCGCCGCCCGATAGGTCTGCAGCCCCTCCTCCATCCGGTCCGCCGACATCGCCAGGTACTTCTGGAACACCGGCACCGTGAAGAACCGGATGTAGCTCTCGGCATGGTTGCGCCGGTTGGAGAAGTCCGGCCAGAAGATCAGCCGGCTCGGCACGTACGGCCAGTACGGATTGAGTTGCGACTCCCGGTTCCAGATCCCCTGGTCGTTCCAGGAATGCTCCTGCGTCATCGCCCGCGGCTTGGGTTTCTCGAAGAACAGCGGCGACGCCAGCGCGTTGCAGCTTCCCCAGTTCGGCCCTGTGTCGGGATAGACCTCGATGGCCTCGCTGAAATGCTTCCACGCGGCCAGGACCCCGTCCTCGTTGCCTGCGCCGAATTCCCGGCGGGCGATCTTCCGGAGCAGCTCGTCGAGCGGCGGCGCGTCCGACCACGCATACCACGCCCGCATCTCCGCCACCCAGTTCGGCTTGAATCCGTAGCTCCAGGTTTCCAACGTGCCGTCGATCTTCCACTCTTCGAGCGCCTGGTATCGCTTGTACCACTGGTACGGGAACGGGAGGTACGGGAAGGTCCCGAATTGCCAGCTTGCAAACGTGTCCGCCTTCGCATAGACCGCCGGAAATCCGCGCTTCCGGGCCGCCTTCAGTTGCGCCTGCGTGACCTCCGCCGGACCGACCTGGTTGATGGCGTAGTCCTTCAGGTAACCCTTCTGACCGTCCAGTTCGAAGGCCTTGCCGTTCTCGAAGGTCAGCAGCGGGATGACCGACTCGGGCAATTGCGTCATCACGTACGCCTTGGTTTCCGTGTTGTCGGGCCGGAAGTCGATGTTGTATTCCCACGGCAGGATCTCGATCGCCGGATTGATCTTGTGGGCCTCCTCGGCCGCGATGGCCACGGCGCGCGCCCACTCCCTCGCCCAGTCGCGCAGATCCTGGCTGCCCTGCCCCCCCGCGCCGAACCAACGCTTATAGAAGAAGCCCTCGGTCAGCAGGACGTAGCCGCGGATCTCCGGGAACTCGGTGACGATGTCGCGCACCAGCTTGCGCAGGCCCGCGACGTTGTCGGCGTCGCCCGTGTACTGGTAGACGATCGGCGCGTAGAAATCGATGCCCGCCCGCGCGGTCCGCCGCAGCAGGTCCTTCATCGCGCCGGGCGGATGCGCGCGGATGTCGTCCCAGTACGGACCGGGGCCCGGAACATTGTTGGGGTTGCGGTAGATCGAGCAATGAATGGCGTCGAACCCGTACAACGGCAGCGTCGCGAGGTAACGGTCCGGCCACTCCATCCAGCCGAGACCGGAGAGCGTCATGCGCGCCCGGAACAGGCTGTGCCGGACCGTGTCCAGACTCCTCGGCAGCAACGGCGCCTCGCGCAGGCTGAACCGGGCGATCAGGTTGTAGAGGCCGTACATCGCCCCCCGGTCGTCGAACCCGCAGACGGCCACGCGGTCCCCCGCGACCTGGATCTGGTAGTCCTTCTTCGCTTTAAGCGCCGCACCGCAGCCGGGCATCGCGCTCCGCGGGCCCGCCACGATCGTCCGCCGGAAGTCGCGCCAGCCGTCCAGGGAAGACTCGCGCCCGATCTCGACCGTCACCTGCATCGCATCCCGCAGGTACCGCTGAAGTTCCCCGGCCGCCGTGAGCAGGGGCTGCGTCGCGGCCGCCGGCACGACGATCCGCCAGCCCGTCTTCGCGATCTCCATCTCGTCGGGCCCGGCCACAGCGTCCGGATCGCGCGGTCGCGGCGGCAATCCGGCCGTCAGCTGTTTCAGGAAATCGTACGGCTCCTCGACCGCCAGCGCCCGAAGCGCCTTCGCCTCGAATCGCCCCGCCGAAATCTGTGCCGGCGCATCGCCCGCAAACGCGATCATCAACGCCAACAGCATGCCCCCATCCACGCCACGCGTCTTCATGCCCCGACGATGCCCCAACGCACTCCATTCGGCAAGCGCACGCTGAGAGGAAGGCAGCGACCGGGCACATGGCACGTCTGCGGGTCACGTTCACGAGAGAAAAGCGATGTCGGCCACGAGGCGGTTCCAGATCGGGTCCGCTGTAGCCGCGACCGGTGGCCGCGGCAAAGCTCAGCGCGAAGCTGGATGGTCGCGGCCTTCTTGCGTCTCCGTGCGCTTGCCCGCCGCGATCCTCCGTCG
>CAYXFW010000375.1:0-3803 GCA_964464305.1 uncultured Verrucomicrobiota bacterium | reverse complement strand
TCCTCAGTTCGTCCGCCCCGGGATGCATGTCCAATCCGCCGCCTCCGGCCGAAGGCGGGCAGTGTAGCACGCTTTGCGTTCGCGACGGGGCAGGATAGGATGCGGAAGCGAAGATCGAGATCCTAGAACCGAGGTCCGAAGTCCGGGGGTGACAGACGGCTGTGGAGGGCGCCTTGCCGGCCGAGTCCCGCTGCGACTTTGGGCAGGAGTTGGATGGCATGAAACGCGTATGGATCGCCGGAGTCGTTCTGACCGCCGCCGCGGCCGGCGCCGCGGACCCGAAAGTCCTGGAGCTGCCCTTCCTCAAGGCCGACCGCCAGGCGCGCGAGGTCCGCATCGAGGCGCGCGCCACGGGCATCGAGTCTCCGACGCAGGCCGAGTTCTTCCTGATCGCAACCAACAGCGGCCACGACTACGAGGCCATCGCCATCGTGAAGGCCCGCCCCAGCCACGTGCACCAGGCCCTGGAATTCATCGGGATGGCCCCGGGCAAACCGGTCGACTCGAAGGCAATGCGGTTCTGGCCCCGCGGAGAGCGCGTCATCGGCGAGATCGAATGGCGCGACGGCGGCACGCCCACCGGCGAGCTGCGGCGCGTACGGCTCGAACGCACGCTGATCGACACGCGCACCGGCCGTCCCCTGCCCGAGGATGGCCTCGTGTTCACCGGATCCTCGCGCGCACCGGCCGCCTCCGGCACGGGCACCGTGTATGCCGCGGACGAATTCGAGCCGAACTCGATCGCGTCGGCGTTCAACCTCGAGGCGACCGTGCTGGACATCCCGCGCCGGGGCGGCCAGAACGCGCTCTACGACTTCCAGGTGGTCAATCCCGCCCACGTGTTGCCGCGGGACCTGGCGGTCACCGTCGTCCTGCGGCCCGAGCCGCGGACGAACGGCGTGCCGCGCGTGACCGACCTCGACCTCGCGATCGAACCGCCGGCCGCGGAGGGCCAGGCGGCGAGGCTCAAATTACGCGCCGCCGCAGGCATGGCGAGGATCGAGCACGACAATACCGAAGAGGTCGCCATGTCGCTCGATGAGATCGTGGCGTCGGGACGCGATCCGCACCTGACCGTCCGGGTCGGGCCCACGGTCCCTCTCGGCTCGCTCAAGACTCTCGGCGACGTCATCGCGGGGCTGACGGACAACCACAACGCGCGCATCGAACCGCCACCCGAGGGACAGATCTACTACCGCGCCTTCACGCCCGACCCCACCTTCCGAAGCCGCAGCGAGCGTCCTTCGCAACCCTGGGAACTTCGCTTCGACCGGACGGCCGGCGGCAAGTGGACCGCCCGCCTCGCGAAGGTCGAGAACATCCGCGAGGTCGTCACGGACACGCCCACCTTCAAAGTGACCGAGTTCCCCGCGGACTCGGCCGCTGCGCTGCGCAAGGCGCTCGACGAGCAGGGCCCCGGATTGCCCGTTATTCTCGTCTTCACCCCGGCGGCCATGACCTACGGCGACCTTCTGGCGTTCCTCGGCCCGGTCCTGAAGACCCACCCGGTCATCCATCTCTTTACGGACTGAGAGTTTCAAGTTCCAAGTTTCAGGTTCCAAGTTTCAAGTTCGGGTTCGGTTGTAGCCGGCCGCGTCGAGGCCGGCCGGCAGGTGCTTCGGAGCGATGGGTACATTGAACGAAGATGCGGGACTGCGGGGGCGGCGGCCGGACCTCGGGTCTCGGACCTCGGCTATCGAGCCATCCCCCTCGTCCCCCGACCCTCTCCCCTCCCGTCCGTCGACCTACGCCGTGCGCGTGCTGGGCTGCAAGGTCAACCAGTACGAGGCGGCGCAGATCGGCAGGATCCTCGAGCTGCGGAACCTCGTTCCGGCTGCGGAGGGGGACGCGGCGGACGTAACGGTGGTTCACACCTGCGCTGTCACGGCGGCGGCGCTGCGAAATTCCAAACATCTCCTCCGTCGCGAGCGGGCGCAGGGCGCAGGGATCGTGATCGCGACCGGCTGCGCCGGCGCAAGGGATCTGCTCGGCACCGGGCTGCACCCCGACGCCATCGTCGCGGCCGGCCCGCGGTGGGTGGAGGACCTTGCCGGGGCGCTTGACCGCATCCTCCCCGCAACCGGCCTCCGGATTCCGGTCGCGGCGGGTGGCCCGGCAGTCGAGCGGTTTCGCGGCCACACGCGGGCGTTCCTGAAGATTCAGGATGGCTGCGATCTCGGCTGTTCCTATTGCATCGTTCCCTTGCGGCGCGGCGCCCCGCGCGACCGGCCGCTCGCCGCCGTGGTCGACGAGGCCCGCGCGATGGTCCGGGCCGGCCATTCCGAGATTGTCGTCACCGGCGTCTCTGTCGGCCTCTGGGGCCGGGACCGCGGCGGCCTCGCCCCCGCGCTCGCCGCGCTGGCGCGGATCGACGGGCTCCGGCGCATCCGGCTCTCCAGCCTGCACCCTGCCGAGCTTTCCGACGCCCTGCTCGACACCCTCGCCTCGTCGCCGAAGTTCATGCCGCATGTCCACCTTCCCCTGCAGTCGGGTTCCGATGCCGTGCTGGGGCGCATGAACCGCGGCTACGACCGCGCGGCATTCCTCGCCGCCCTTGCGCGCGCCCGCAAGGCGCTCAACCGGCCGGCGTTCACGTCGGACGTCATCCCGGGATTTCCCGGCGAATCGGAGCGGGATTTCGAGGACACACTGGCGGCGTGCCGCGAGGCCGCCTTCTCGAGCATCCACGTCTTCCCCTTCTCCGCGCGCCCCGGCACCGCGGCGGCGGACCTGCCGGGACGAATCCCTTCCGAGGTCGTGACCGCTCGCGCGAACCGTCTGCGCGATCTCGCCGAAGAGTTGCGCTACATGGCTCACCGCCGGTTTCTCGGCGACATGACCGAAGTGCTGTGCGAGACACGTGACCGCGATGGATCGTGGCAGGGGTACGACCCGCGCTACATCCCGGTCCGCCTGTGCGGCCCGCCCGGCTGGCGCGGCCGCATCGTGTCCGCCCGGCTCGACGCCCTCGACGGTCCGCTCGTTCGCGCTACCGTGGCCGGCTGATCCCCCGTTGCATTCTTGCCGGTCCCGACGCGTCGTGTTAGCGTCGGTGCGGCATCCGGGAATCCATGCGTCGATTGCGGATGCCATGAAGCGGGGTCATTCGATGAAAACGATTCGGATCTGCGCGGTGGGCGGATTGGTGTTTGGCCTATGGACCGGGGCGGTTCCGGACGGGACCGCCGCGGACACACCGGCCGCCGCGAAGACGGCGGCCGTGGAAGCACCTGCCGCGGATCCTCCGAGCGCCGCCGTGGCGGATGCCCTTCGTGACTTCCAGGACCGGCGCTTCGGCATGTTCATCCACTGGGGCGTCTACAGCCGCCTCGGCGGGCGGTACAAGGGCCGGGACGTCGGCGCCGACATCGGCGAGTGGATCATGAACTGCCTGCAGATCCCCGTGGCCGAATACGAAGAGATCGCGCGCGGCTTCAATCCGACCCACTTCAACGCTGACGCGGTCGCCGCCCTCGCGGCGCAGGCGGGCATGAAGTACATCGTGCTGACGTCCAAGCACCACGACGGCTTCGCCATGTTCCGGTCCAAGGCCGACCGCTACAACGTGGCCGATTGGACCGGCACCGGGCGCGATATCGCCGCCGAACTCGCCGCCGCCTGCAAGCGGCACGGGCTGAAACTCGGCTTCTACTACTCGCAGGCGCTGGACTGGCATGAGCCGGACGCCGGCGGCTGGGACGTCAAGCCTTACGGCCTCCGCCCCGCCTGGGGCAACGTGTGGGACTTCCCGGACAATTCGAAGAAGGTGTTCAGCCGCTACTTCAAGAAGAAAGCCATTCCCC
>CAYXFW010000374.1:0-3804 GCA_964464305.1 uncultured Verrucomicrobiota bacterium | reverse complement strand
CAGTTCCACGGGCTGAAGGACGCGGAATCCATGGAACTGGCCCAACTCGGCCGGAACCTGTCGCTGCAGAAGAGCTTTGTGACCAAGTGCGTGCGGCCAGGCACGATGCAGTTCCTCTTGAAGGGGCCACCGGCCAACGCGTTGGTCGACCGGCACCCGGACATCCTGCACGCGCCCGTCTATCCCACCCTGCTCGCCGCCGGCTTCTCGGCCTTTCAGGGCGCCTTCTCGCCCGAACGGCGCGGCGGCGTGTTCACGCCGGAGCAGTGGATCATCGTCCCGCTGAACCACCTGTTCGTCCTGGCGACCGGGCTCTTCGTCTTTCTTTCCGCCCGGCGGCTTTTCAGCCAGCGGATCGCGATCCTGTCGACGGTGGCCTATTTCCTCAGCCGGATGGTCTGGGACGACAGCATCTCGGGCCTCGGCATCCCGGTCGTCGCGTTCCTCTGTCTCGGCTCGTTCTACTTCGCCCTGCGCGTGGCGGACGCCGTCAACGCCGGGCTGCCCGCGCGGCGGTGGATCCTTTCCTTCCTCCTGTCCGCGGGCTTCGCCGGAACGGCCGTGCTGACGCGCTACGCCGCGATGGCAGTGATCCCGGGCATTCTGTTGTACCTCGGATTCTCCTTCCGCCGCCGCTCCACGGTCTGGCTGCCGCTCTTCCTTGCGATCGTCACCGTCATGCTCACCCCGTGGCTGCTCCGCAACCGCGCGGTGTCCGGCGCCTTCTGGGGCGCGGCGCCCCGCACGGCGCTGTACAACAGCAGCGTGTCCGAGGCCGACGCAATGGACCGGACGATGCGGACGGAGATCAAGCCCGGCGCCGCGACCCGCGCCCTGCAGACGAAGTTCGTCTCTCGCGCCTCTCACCTCTTCCGGAACGAACTCGATACCCTCGGCGAGGGACTCCTTCTGCCGTTCTTCTTCGCCACGTTCTTCTTCCGCTTCGTCCGCCGCGAGGTGCACCTGTTCCGGTGGGGATTGGCCCTCTCCATGCTGACGCTGTTCCTGACGTCGTGCCTTTTCGACAGCGCCTTCCGCCTCATGCATGTGTTCTGGCCGCTGATGATCGCCTACGGTCTCTCGTTCTTCTTCCTCCTGCTCGACCGGCTGCAGTTCCCGATGCGCCTCGTGAACTTCGCGGTCACGGGCGTCGTCATGCTCTCCGCCGCCCTGCCCTTCGCCTTCGCCCTCCTGCCCCCGCGGCCCGGCACGCCTTATCCTCCGTACTTTCCCCCGTTCATCACCTACGTCAGCGGCCTGCTCGAGCCGAACGAGGTGATGTGCACCGACATGCCGTGGGCCACCGCGTGGTACGGCGAGCGGACCTCCATCCACCTGCCGCAGACGCTGGACGAGTTTTACCAGATCAACGACTACCAGAAGACGATCAAGGGCATCTACTTCACGACCCTCACGCGCGACCAGCCCTATGCGCGCGGCCTCCGGACGGGCGTGTACAAGACGTGGTTCCCGATCCTCGAGGGGAAGATTCCGAACGACTTCCCGCTCACGCAGGGCTTCCCGCTGAATAACCTCGACCAGTTGTTCCTGTCCGACCGCATGCGCTGGCAACGGTAGGACGCGTATCGCGCCTCCTGCCCCGGGATGAACGCCTTCCCGCCAGTCCTCTTCCCGCGCGGACACCGGACGCGCGCGTCCCGGCGCGGCGGCGCACTCGTCTTCGTACTCGTCATGCTCGGCGTCCTGGTCACCCTGCTCGCCTATCTCCTGTCCGAGTCGCGCAGCGCCGGGGCGCTCTCCGCCGCCGTGCTGGAGCGCGAACGCCTCGCCGCCGTCGCGACGGATGCCGTCCGGAGGGCGATGCAACGGCTGGCGGACGACGAGGATCTCCGCGTCGACCACCCCGGCGAACCCTGGGCGGTGCCGGAGATCCTCGCCGACCCTTCCGGCATCACCGTCCGCACGCGCACGGAGGACGAAGGCCGCCGCCTCGACGTCAACAACCTCTCCATGGGACCCGGCATCGAGCGGCGCCGGCCGCCGGAGGACATCCTGCGGGACCTGTTCCTCCTCTGCGGCGACCCCGCCCCAGGCCCGCGCCTCGACGCCCTGCGCGACTGGGTCGACCCCGACGGCGACGGACCGTTCGAGGCGTCCGCCTACCTCGAACGGAAGCCGACCATGAAACCGACCAACCGTCCGCTCACCTCGTGGTCGGAATGGGCGGGCATCGACGGATTCTCCGCGGCATGGATGGAGGATCCGTCCGCCGGCGCCGCCGAGTCGAACTCGCTGCCGCGTCTCGCGGACCTGGCCGTGCTCATCCCCGAGCGCCACAATCGCACGACCCCCGTCAACCTCAACACGGCGCCGGAGGCCCTGCTGACCGTGCTGCTCGGTCGCGGACAGGAATATCTGGCCCGTGCCGTCCTGACCCTGCGGGAGGCCGAGCCGCTCCGGTCCCTCGACGGCCTCGTTGTGCTGGCCGACCCGCTGCTCATGATCCGGTTGCTGCCCTGGGTCGACCTGAAAAGCCAGTGGTTCCGCATCGAATCCGTCGCCGCCGGCGACCGCAGCCGCGTCCGCATCGAAGCCCTCGTAAAACGCGACGCCAGCGGCATCGTCAAAGTCGTGCGCTGGTCCCGCCCGTAGCCCGTGAGGAGCCGGGGACAGAGGGCAGAGGTCGGAGGTCCCCCTCGTCAGATAAGCACGAAACCGGAATTCCGAAGCACGAAACAAATTCGAAATCCCAACCGGCAATCACGAAACGGTCGTTCGGAATGGAACCACTAATACCCACGGATCGGCACTGATACGGGCACAGAGACGCGGGCGGAGTGAGAAGTTCATTCCGTCTTTCAGGTTTCCGATTTCCTCTCTCATCCCTCCTCCTTCGACATTCGAAATTCAGTTTCGATATTCTGCTGTTCTGTCCCGTTCACAGCGAAGCGGTTCACGTTCACGTACACGTTCACGAGGACGTCGTGTACGTGTACGAGTACGGGTACGACGGAGGAGGCACCCTCCGTATCCGGGTTTGCCCCATTTCCGCATTTCCGCTCTTCGTGCTTGTTTCGGATTTCGGAATTAGGATTTCGTGCTTCCCCGGGTGCAGCGGGGGTCGGGCTCAGCCGCGATGCGGCCGCCCCGGCAGCCGAGCAGGCTGGAGCCCGTGGTCGCTGCTATTTGTTCTCTCCACCGAACATCTCGCGAAAAAGCTGCTCTGCTCGCCGAAAGGCTTCGTCACTCAGGACGACCGATTTGGCTTTGCTCTTGGGGTCCGAGATCAGTCCTTTCTGATGCAGCCGGTCAAGCGTGTCCCTGTCAAAGGACTTCCATGCAGACCAAGGGAAGTCCTTCTTCTGTTTCCAGGTGACGAGATATATCAGGGCGAGCGTGGCCTCATCAACTTTGTCTTTGTCGTATTCCATTGTTCCCCTCAGCGAACGTTGGGCCTCTGCCTGATCCGCGATAGCGGAGATAGGCAGCAGGCCGTTGTTGGCCGTTCAGTTCCCGATTTCCCGTTCCAGAATGACCTCGAAGTACTTCGCGGTCCCGTAAACTCCCATGGACGGCGCAAAGACCTGCACCAGACGCCATCCGTCTCGTGCATGGTCCTGAATGATCTGCTGGTATTCCCTCTCTGCCTTGCGCTTTGCGCCCAGCCATCCCTCGCCAACTCTCACGAACTTGTACTCGTATCTCTGCTTCATGTGATCCTCCAGCCCCTCGTTCTTCGCCTCCGGGTCTGCCTGAACAGAGGTCTTCCACCTCCCGGCCATCGGACATGCCCGGCACGCACGTCAGCGGTCAGGCTGAGACTCGGATTTCGCGCGGATAGCC
>CAYXFW010000373.1:0-3804 GCA_964464305.1 uncultured Verrucomicrobiota bacterium | reverse complement strand
ACGCCGGGGCTCTCCTACGGCATCACGGGCGATCTGATGGCGGACATCCACACGCACTTCGCGCACTTCGGCGCGGATCACATCGTCGAGTCGCGGCGGGCCGAGTTCGAACCCAACGGGCCGTCCCCGTTCATGGAGGCCGTGGCGGTGGGCCTCCAGTACAAGCTGCCCGAATCGTGGCCGGTCAATGTGGCGCTGGCCGGCACGTGGGAGATCCCGTTCGGCCGTTCCGAGGATCTGCTGGGCAGCGAGGATCATGTCCTGGTCGGCACCCTGATCCTGAGCCGCGAGGTCGGAGCGCACGGCTGCGTGGTGGCCAACTTCACGTACGAGGTCGAGGGCTCGGACGACGAATGGGGCTGGGCGCTCGGCGTGAAGCATCCCATCTCGGCCGACGCCCACGGCATCGCCGCCGGCCTCGAGGCGTTCGGCGACTTCGAGGGCACGCGGTGGAGCGTGCTGCCGGGCGTCTACGCCCCGGTCGGCGAAGGCATCATCCTCAAGACCGGTATCGAGATCGGGCAGGCGCAGGACGAGGAGGAGCGGTGGGCTGACACGCTCCGCGCCAACGTGACGCTGATGTACCGGTTCTGATCGGAACCCCGCGTGCCCTGGAGCCGTGTCATGAAGAGAATGGTCCCGATTGTTGCCGCCGTTTGGTCCCTGTCGGCGCCCGCGACGGCGCACGAACACTGGATGCTCGCCGAGCCGGCGGCGCCTGCGGCCGGGGCCGCCGTGAACGTGTCGATCTGCAGCGGACACGGATTTCCGAAGGGTGAAATCCTCCTGGCAGAACGGCTGCTCGACGGCGTCGCGCTTGCGGGGCCGGGCGGGGTCGCGGTCGCGATGAGGCCGGAATCCCGGGATGGCGCGTGGCGCGCGACCGTGACGCCGCCGTCGGTCGGAGTCTGGCGGGCGGAGTTCTCCCTGAAGCGGCCGCAGCAGGACGAGCCGATCCACCGCAGCCGGTGCCTCGTCGTTGCGGGGGGAAAGGACGATGCTGCCGCCTACGCCGACGGCCGGGGGATCGAAATCGTGCCGAAGGCAGCCGTGTCGGCCCTGAAGCGCGGGGATGTGCTGCCGCTGGAGATCCGCATCGACGGCGCGCCGGCGGCCGGCAGGATCACGGTCATGCCGGAGAAGGGATCCGTCGCGTTTCTCTCCGCCGCGAAGGACCGGCCCGCCGAATTGAAGATCGCCGATCCCGGGTGGTACCTTCTGGGCGTGTCGCACCAGGGACGAACCTTCACGCTGACCTTCGCCGTGGCGCAGTCCGGGGCCGCTCCATGAGCCTCGCCCGCGCAGTTCCGGCGATGCTGGCCGCGACGTGGCTCGCCGCCGCGACGTCCGCGCAGGGGCATGGCCTTACCACGGCGCCGGCCGCCGGAGGGATGGGCGTCGTGGCAGCCTATGACGACGGATCGCCGGTCCCGTACGCCGATGCCCGGCTCTTCGCGCCGGGTCAGGACGGGAAGCCCGTGTTGACGGGCACCACGGACCGCAACGGTTGCTTCATGTTCCGGCCCGACACGGCCGGGGTGTGGAGGATCTCGATCGACGACGGGATGGGCCATGCGGTCTCGGCGGACGTGGTGTCGGGCGGAGCGTTCTCCGCGGCCGCCGTGTCATCCCGCATGCCCAAAACCCAGGGCGTGCTGATCGGGCTCGCCGTCATCTTCAGTGTCTTCGGTTGGGGCGCCTATCTGCGGCTCCGGGCAGTGCGGAGGTAGGGCGTGCATGTCTCGGAAGGCATTCTGACGGGACCGGTCCTGGCCGCCGGCGCCGTCCTGGCTGCGGCGGGCGTCGCCTACGGCTTGCGCCGGATGCCGGTCGCGAACACACCGAGAACTGCGATGCTGGCGGCGGTGTTCTTCGTCGCCTCGCTCATCCACGTTCCGTTTGGACCGTCGAACGTGCATCTGATTCTGAACGGCCTCGCCGGCCTCCTGTTGGGATGGAGCGTCCTTCCGGCGCTTGCCGTCGCCCTGCTCCTGCAGGCCATGCTCTTCCAGTTCGGCGGGCTCACCGTCCTCGGCGTCAACACGGTGATCATGGGGTTGCCGGGGGTTCTCGTGTACTTCGTCTTCGGCCGGGCCTGCCGCCACGCGCGGTCGTCCGCCGGAATCTTCGCCGTCGGTGCCGCGGCCGGCGCGCTGTCGGTGTGCCTCAGCGGCCTGCTGCTCGCGGTGGCTTTGGCGCTGGGCGGGCGCGCGTTCCTCGGCATCGCGGGCGCGGTCCTTGCAGCCAATATCCCCGTGGTGCTCGTCGATGCTCTGGTCACCGGCTTCTGCCTCGTCCTGATTCGCCAGGTGCGGCCCGAGGCGCTCGATCCGCGGGCGGGGGAGGCCGGGCCATGAGCTGCATGGGTTTTCTCGGTGGCGGTTCGCCGGTGCACCGGCTGGATCCGCGCGTCCGCGTCGCCGCCGCGGCACTCCTTTCGATTCCGGTGGCGCTGGCCGCGGGACCGGGCGTGCCGGCCATGGCGCTGGTTGCGGGCTGCGGGCTGGCTGTCGCGGCGCGCCTGCCGGAGCCCGCGTTGCTTCGCCGTCTGGGCCGCCTGAACCTGTTCGTCCTCTTTCTCTGGCTGATGCTGCCGTGGTCGACGCCCGGAACTCCGGCGGGGACAATCGCGGGGCTTGGGCTGACCCACGAGGGCGTCGAACTCGCCCTTCTGATCGCGCTGAAGGCCAATGCGATCGTCCTGCTCTTCACGTCCCTGGTGGCCACGGTGCCGCCCGCGGAACTGGGATACGCGCTCCGGCATCTCGGCCTGTCCGACAAGCTCGTCCACCTGTTCCTGTTCGCCATCCGCTACACCGACGTGATCCACGGCGAATACGAACGACTGCGCGGAGCGATGCGGGCGCGGGCCTTCCGGGCGAACTTCAGCCTTCACACGCTGCGGACCTTCGGGTATCTGGTCGGTCTGCTGCTGGTGCGGAGTCTGGACCGCGCGGAGCGCGTGCTCGCCGCCATGAAGTGCCGCGGGTTCGACGGCCGCTTCCGGTCCCTGACCCCGTTCGCCATGCGTCCGGCGGACTGGGCGTTCCTGGTCGCGGGATCGTGCGCGGCCGGCGGCTTGACGTGGATGATCCTGGCATGAATGACGGCCCTCTGCTCGCCCTTCGGAACGTGTCGTTCGGCTACGAGCCGGATCGGCCCGTGTTCCGCGGCGTTTCCCTCGAGCTGCACCCGGGCGAGCGGATCGTGATCGGCGGCCGGAACGGCGCGGGCAAGACGACGCTCCTGCACCTGCTGGTCGGGCTGCTGCGGCCGCAATCGGGCGCCATCGAGGCCTTTGGCGGCGCCTGCCGCGGCGAGGAGGACTTTGCCGCCGTCCGCCGCCGCGTCGCGTTGCTGTTTCAGGATTCGGAGGACCAACTGTTCTGCCCGACCGCGATCGAGGACGTTGCGTTCGGGCCGCTGAACCTTGGGCTTCCGCCCCCGGAAGCGCGGGCTCGCGCGCGGGAGGCGCTGGCGGAGGTCGGCCTGCCGGACTTCGAGGACCGTGTGACGCACCACCTGTCGGTCGGCGAGAAGAAGCGCGTGGCGCTGGCTTCGATCCTGTCGATGCGGCCCGACGTGATGCTCCTCGATGAACCCACGGCCGGGCTCGACGACCAGGCCGTCGGCCTCGTGGCGGACATGGTCCGGCGCCTGCCGTGCGCCATGCTCATCGTCTCGCAGGACCATGCCTTCCTCGACCGCGTCGCCCGGCGGACGCTCCTCCTCTCCGCCGACGGACTCCGCGACGCCGCGCCGGCCTGATCCCCGACGCCTGCGACTGCCGAGCGCCGATTGTCT
>CAYXFW010000372.1:0-3808 GCA_964464305.1 uncultured Verrucomicrobiota bacterium | reverse complement strand
CTTCCCGTCCCCGATGCTGCCGGTGCGGGCGCCGCGGATGATGGCATCCACGGTGGGCTGCACGAAGGCTTCGTTCACGGCGACCTGCAGTTCGACCTTCTTGAGGAGGTTCACCTCCGTCGGCGCGCCGCGGTAGCTTTCGGTGTAGCCCATCTGCTGGCCGCAGCCGATCACGTTGAGGGCGGTCATCTTGAAGACCTTCGCCTCGAAGAGGGCCTGCTTCACGTCGGTCAGCTTGTCGGGCTGGATCACTGCGATGATGAGTTTCATGGTCGTGGTTCCTTGGTTGGATTACTTCGTCAGGAAGCCCTGGAAGTCCGGGTAGGCTTCATTGCCGTGCTCGCCGATGTCCAGTCCGCCGACTTCCTCGGTCCGGGTCACCCGCAGGCCCATGATCTTCTTGATCGCGAACCAGAAGATGAAGGAGGCTGTCAGAGTGAAGGCGGCGACCAGCACGACGCCCTTGAGCTGCTGCAGGAACTGCGCGCCGCGGCTGAGCCCGGTCGCCAGGGCCGCGATGTCCGTCGCGACGGTGGTGTTGTAGAACAGGCCGAGCGCCAGCGTGCCCCAGACGCCGTTGACGAGGTGCACGGAGAGAGCGCCGACCGGATCATCGAGCTTCATGCGGTCAAAGAAGAGCACGGCGAGGACGACCAGCACGCCCGCGATAAACCCGATCAGCGCGCCGGCCGGAATGGTGACGAACGCGCAGGGGGCCGTGATCGCCACGAGACCGGCGAGGCAGCCGTTGAGGATCATGCTGAGGTCGGGCTTCTTGAGGAGAAGCCATGCCGTTACCATCGCGCCGATCGTGCCCGTCGCCGCGGCCATGTTGGTGTTCACGAGGACGTGCGCGATCGCCTTGCCGTTCCCCGCGGACATCGTGGATCCGGGATTGAACCCGAACCAGCCCAGCCAGAGGATCAGCACGCCGAGTGCGGCGGAGGTCATGTTGTGCCCGAAGATCGGGTTCACCGATCCATCCGCGCGGTATTTTCCGATGCGCGGGCCAAGCACGACCACGCCCGCCAGGGCGGCCCATCCACCGACCGAGTGAACGACGGTCGAACCTGCGAAATCGCGGAAGTTGCCGAACAGCTTGGCCAGCCCCGTGTCGCCGGGAGTTGCGCCCAGAATGCCGCCGCCCCAGATCCAGTGTCCGCTGATGGGGTAGATGAAAGCCACCAGCAGGAAGCTGAAGACGAGGAAGGAATTGAACTTGATGCGCTCCGCCACGGCGCCGGATACGATCGTTGCCGCCGTGCCTGCGAAGACGAGTTGGAAGAAGAACTTTGCCCACAGCGGGACGGGCGTCCAGTTGATCGCCGAGTAGACCCCTGTGTACGTGTCCGTCGA
The DNA here is from genome assembly GCA_964464305.1 of uncultured Verrucomicrobiota bacterium. Lineage (GTDB taxonomy): Bacteria > Verrucomicrobiota > Kiritimatiellia > PWTM01 > PWTM01 > VGWF01. The sequence continues at coordinate 2,452 of CAYXFW010000372.1, read as the reverse complement.
AAACGGGTTCATCGCGGCATAGGCGGTGCCGAGCGCCGGGGAGTTGTCCGCGCCGGTCGCAAAAAAGAGCCCCTGCAGACCGGTCCACAGGGTGCCGTCGCCGAACATCAGCCCCCATCCGATCACCCAGAACGAGATCGTCGACGCGGCAAAGACGATGAAGTTCTTGGCCAGGATGTTCACGGTGTTCTTCGCCCGGCAGAGTCCGCTCTCCACCATCGCGAAACCCGTGTTCATGAAGAACACCAGCATCGCCGTGACCAGAACCCATACCGTGTCCACGCCGATGCGCAGGTCGCTCATCCAACCCTTCGTGGCATCCGCAGTCACCGCTGCAGCAGGCGTCGACGCCGGAGCGGCCTCGGCGGACGCCACCGCCACTGTCACGGGCACAGGAGCCGCCGGCGCCTGCTGCGCCCGCACCTCACCGAATGCCCATGCCCCCACCGCAACAGCCAGTATCGCTGCTCTCCAAGGTCCGCTCATAATCTCTGCCAGCCTTTCGTTCGCTCCGTTGCCTCGCGCTTCGGATGCGAGATCACCCCTTAGCATTCACCGGGCCAAGTCCGGGCATCTCGAGAACGGTGTTGCATAAGAGGCCTACTGGCAATATGTTAAAACTACAGACTGGATAGTACGACTTTGAATCAACGCAATTGTATAGCGACAGAAACGTATGTGTTGTGCATCGAAACAACAAACGCGTACTACTGCGGTTTCGAGGTTGCCCCGTGCGTCCCGCCGTCTGGGTGTGAGCGGGATGCCGGTGATGAATTCTGCGATGCGAGGGCCAGATGACTTGAAGTCGGGGCGGGGAAGGGAGATGGTGGACACATGCGAATGAAGCTGATTGCGTGCGAGATTTTCCATCGTGAGTTGTCGGCCCTGGCGGCCGTGTCGCCGCATACGATCGACTTGGAGTTCGTGCCGAAGGGGCTCCACGACATGGTTTCGGCGGAGATGCGGGAGCGGCTGCAGGCGAGGGTGGATGCGGTCGAGGAGGCGCTCTACGAGCGGATCTTGCTCGGCTACGGGCTGTGCAACAACGGGCTTGCGGGTGTCCGGGCGCGGGGTCTGCCGCTGGTGCTACCCCGGAGTCACGATTGCATCGGGCTGCTGGTGGGGGGGCTGTGCAGATACCGGGAGGTCTTCGATGCCAATCCGGGCGCCTATTTCCTGTCTCCCGGATGGATCGAGCGGGGCGAGACGCGGGGGGAACTCCGTCAGGCGGGCATTCCGCACCGACTCGGGCTGGACCGCTCCTTTGAGGACCTTGCCCGGGAGTATGGCGAGGAAAACGCCCGGTATATCGTCGAGACCCTGGGGGATGGAACGACGAACTACTCGAACATCCTGTACATCCGGACGGGGGTGGCTCCCGACGCCGAATTCGAAGCCGTGGCGAAGAGGCGGGCGGACGAGAAGGGGTGGCGGTACGCGGCGATGGACGGGGATCTCGTCGTACTGAGGCGCTTGGTTTCCGGTCCCTGGGACGACGGAAGCTTCGTCACGATTCCGCCGGGCGGCGCGATTGTTGCGCGGGCCGACGACCGCATCGTCGAGGCTGCGAGCGGCTGATGGAACCGGTGTTCGCGGGTCCGAGATCTGGGTTTCCCCGGGGTCTCCTGGGAGGTAGGATGCTCTCGGCAAAGGGTTCGACACCTTGGATGGTCCGTGGGCTGGGGAGGGCGGGGTCATGAGATACACTCGATTGGGCAAGACGTGGATCGAAGTGTCCACGATTGCGTTTGGCGGGTACGCCATCAGTGGGCGGCCGGATATGGCGCCGCCGTCCGAGGAAGACGCCCAGGCCGCGGTACGCACCGCATTCGACGAGGGCGTCACGTTCTTTGTGACCGCCGACAGCGAGGGCGACGGTCTTGGCGAGCGTCGGATCGGCACGGCTCTCGCGGATGTGCGTGGCAAGGTGGTTCTGGCCACGAAGACCGGTCCGGAGCGGCAACCGCCGCGGGAACTCGCGATGGCCGTGGATCGCAGCCTGAAGAACTTCGGAACGGATGTGATCGATCTCTACATGGTCGATCTTCCCCACCCGCGGCTTCCGGTGGCCGACATCATGGATCAGTTGGAGAGGATCCGGCTGCAGGGGAAGATCCGCGCGTTTGGCGTCTGCCGCTACGGCGTGCAGGACCTGTCGCGGGTGCTCAAGTGCCCCGTGCCCCCAAGCAGTCTTGAGGTCAGTTACAATCTTCTCTTCCGGGCGGCGGAGGCGGAGGTGCTTCCCATCTGCATCCGGCAGCAGGTCGCGGTGCTGTGCCGCGCTCCGCTGATGCTGGGCCTCCTGGAGGGGCTGTATGCGCGGCCGGAGGACGTTCCCGCGCACATCGCCCGGTCGCGCCACTTCCATCACGCGCGCGCGGCGGCCCAGCACGGACAGGCTGGCTTCGAGAAGGAGACGTTCGAGACGCTGGCCGCGATCCGCCGGATTTCC
>CAYXFW010000371.1:0-3818 GCA_964464305.1 uncultured Verrucomicrobiota bacterium | reverse complement strand
TCATCGATCGCGGCTACAGCAGACGGCACATGGTGAATCGCTCTTCTGTAGCCGCGACCGGCTTGTCCCGGCATAGCGCATCGCGACGCCGGATGGTCGCGGCGGGCAAGCGCACGGAGACGCAAGAAGGCCGCGACCCGCGGTCGCGGCTACAGGAGACCCGCTCTGGAACCTCTCCATGGCCGTTGTCGCGTGTCTCTCGTGAACATGTCCCCGGGAAGTGCCATGCGCCCAAAGCCGACGCCGGGCGCACGCGGGGCTTGACCCTGCGCGGAGGGGATAGCATCCTGACCGCAGCAACACGGGAGCCTGACGCATGAACGCTCGTCCGCACGCCACTCGAAGGGAGTTCCTTATGCGCTCGATCGCCGGAGCCGGAGCCCTGGCCCTGGCCCGTTCCGCATCCTCCGCCGGGGCGGACGTCGGCTTCGGCGTCGCGATGGGGGCGGACAAGCAGGCGATGCTCAAGGATGCCGGGTACGATTTCATCGAACTGAGCGTCGGCAATCTCCTGATGCCGCTGGCGCCGGATGCCGAGTTCGAGGCGAAGACGGCGAAGCTGGGCGCCCTGGTCCTGCCGGTCAGGTCCTGCAACGGCTTCTTCCCCGCGAACCTGAAGCTGGTCGGGCCCGAGGTGAAGATGGACGACGTTCTGGCCTTCGCCGACACCGCCTTCCGGCGCGCCAAGAAGTTCGGCATCCCGTTCATCGTGCTCGGCAGCGGCGGCGCCCGCAAGTCGCCCGACGGCTTCGACCTCGCAAAGGCGCGGGAGCAGTTCATCGATGTGGCGAAGCGCCTGGGCCCGCTCGCGGCGCCGCAGGGCGTCACCGTGGTCCTCGAGCCGCTGAACAAGGGCGAGACCAACCTGATCAACAGCGTCGCGGACGGCGCCGACTACGTCGACGCGATCGCCCACCCGAACGTGCAGCTCCTCGCCGACATTTTTCACATGACCAAGGAGAATGAGGGGCCGGATTCCATGCTCAAGGCCGGCGCCCGCCTGAGGCACGTGCATATCGCCGAGAAGGCGGAGCGAACCTCGCCGGGGACCGCGGGCGACGATTTCCGCCCGTACTTCAAGGCCCTGAAGGCTGTCGGCTACAAGGGCGGGATTTCCGTGGAAGGGAAGTGGGGCAAGGTTCTGGCGGACGATCTGCCCCGCGCGCTGAAGACGATGAAGGAACAGTTTGCGTCGGCCTGACCGCCGGCGGACGAAAGGAAGCAAGCCATGACCGAAGTCAATCGACGTTCGTTTCTGAAGACGTCCGTGCTCGCCGGCGGCTACTTGGGCGCCATGGGCATGAGTGCGCGCAGCTATGCCGCGGTACGGGGCGCCAATGACCGCGTCCGCGTCGGCATCGTCGGATTCTCCGACCGCTTCAAGTCCTCGCTGCTGCCGGCCTTCACGGCGAACATGAAGAGCACGAACTTCGATATCGTCGCCCTTTCGGACCTCTGGTCCGTGCGCCGGGAGGACGGCAAGAAGGCGCTGACCCAGGCGGTCGGCCACGACATTGCCGTCCACCGCAACAACGAGGAACTCTACGCGACGGCGAAGGACCTCGATGCGGTCATCATCAGCACTGCCGATTTCCAGCACGCCCTGCATACGGTCGAGGCCGTCCAAGCGGGCATGGACACCTACACCGAGAAGCCGCTGGCCGAGACGATGGCCGATGCGCGCGCCGTCCTGACGGCCGTGAAGGAGACGCGGAAGATCGTGCAGATCGGTTCGCAGCGGCGCAGCGGGCGCAGCTACCATGCCGCGGCGGAGTTCATCCAGACCGGGCGGTTCGGGCCGATCGCGATGGTCGACCTCATGTGGAACGTCAACCAGCCCGGACGCTGGCGCCGGCCGGATCTGGTCGCGAGCATCCGCGAGAGCGACACCGACTGGAAGCGCTACCTCATGAACCGCCCGTCGACCCCGTGGGATCCGCGGAAATATCTCGAGTACCGCCTGTTCTGGCCCTTCTCCTCCGGCATCGGCGGCCAGTGGATGTGCCACCAGATCGATACCGTGCACTGGTTCTCGAAGCTCGAATACCCGCGGAGCGTCGCGGTCAACGGCGGAATCTACCAGTGGAAGGACGGTCGCACGAACGCCGATACGCTGACTGCGGTGTTCGACTACGGGCCGCCGGACGACCTCTCGACAGGGTTCCAGGTTCTCTTCCGCTCCCGGTTCTCCAACTCCGCCGGCGGGGTGAAGGAGATCTATTACTCCAACGGCGGCACGATCGACCTCGACAAGGGAACGGTCTCGCCGGAAGGCGGCCTGACGCTGAAGGAGGCGGCGGTCATGAAGTTGCCCGCCAACCAGCTCCCGGATATGAAGCTCGGCGGCGACGAGAAGGTCGAGGCGGGCGCGAACACGGGCGGCGACGTGCTGACCCTGGCGCACATGCGGAACTGGATGGACTGCGTCCGGAGCCGCAAGCAGCCGAATGCGCCGATCGAGGCCGGATTCAGCCATTCGATCGCCACGATCATGACCAACGCCGCGTACCGGACCGGGCAGCGCGCTGTCTACGACCCGGGCCGCAAGGAAGTCGTGGCCGGCGGCAAGGTCTTCAAGTACTAGCCGGTTTCCGCGGAGGAACGGCGGCCGGGCCGGCGGCGGGAACGCCGCCGGCCTGCGCGCCTAAGGGACGCATGAGTTGGACCCGCAGACTGGACGAGGCGCGCGACGCGTATCGCAACCGGGACGCCCAGGCCTCCGCGGTGGCCCACGACCCGGCCCGGATTGCCAAGGCGGCCGAGGGACACGGGGGCGAAGCCAGCCGCTATGTGGGCGAGGTGGTCTATGGCAGCCTCGACGGCATCATCACCACGTTTGCGGTGGTGAGCGGCGTCGCCGGCGCCGAACTGGGCACCGGCGTCGTGCTGATCCTCGGGTTGGCGAATCTCTTTGGCGACGGCCTTTCCATGGCTGCCGGCGCCTACCTCTCCGCCCGCAGCGACCGCGAGTACTACCAGCGGGAGCGTGCCCGGGAGGAATGGGAGATCGAGCACTTCCCCGATGGCGAGCGCGCGGAACTCGAGGAGGTCTACTTGAAGATGGGGTTCTCGCCGCAGGACGCGGCGGACCTCGTCCGGATCCAGAGCAAGGATCGCCGGCTCTGGGTCGACATGATGATGGTCCACGAGCTCGGCATGCTGCGGGAGGATCACCGCCCGCTCCGGGCCGCCCTGACCACCTTTGCCTCCTTCGCCGTCGCCGGCGCCGTGCCGCTGCTGGTCTACCTCGCCGGGCTGGCGGTCGACATCCCGGCCGATTCGAAGTTCTGGCTCTCGGTTGGGTCGACAGCCGTCGCCCTGTTCGGTCTGGGCGCGGCGAAGACACTCGTGACCGGCGTGCACTGGCTGCGGGCCGGCATCGAGATGCTTGCCGTCGGCAGTCTCGCCGCCGCCGTCGCCTACGGCATCGGCGTCGCCCTCCGCGGCCTTGGCGTCTGAACCGTTCCGTTCCGCCCCATTGGTGTTTCCATCCCGCGTCCGATCATGGCAGGCTGCCGCCATGAAACCGATTCCATGGACGGCGGGATGGGCGTGTCTTCTGGCGACGATTTGCGCGACGGCCGGCGGTGCCGGGCAGCCGCCCGCGTTCAGGCCCGAGGGGCGGAATGCGTGGGATTTCTGGTTCGCGAAGAGCGGCGATACCTATCACGCGTTCTATCTCGAGTATCCGGACAAGGTGGCGCAGCCCGACCAGACGAGGCGGCACGGCGGGCAGTGGGTGGGGCACGCGGTCTCCAGGGACCTGCGGACCTGGGAGGAACGGCCGACAGCGCTGAAGGAGGCGCCCGCCCGCGGCA
>CAYXFW010000370.1:0-3819 GCA_964464305.1 uncultured Verrucomicrobiota bacterium | reverse complement strand
CCTTGCCCTTCGCCACGCCGGCGGCGACGGTGCCAACGCCCGCGCAGGAGACGAGTTTCACGTCGATCCGTGCATCCGGATTCGCGCAGCGCAGGTCGAAGATCAACTGGGCGAGATCCTCGATCGAGTAGATGTCGTGGTGCGGCGGCGGGGAGATCAGCGTCACGTACGGCGTCGAGTGCCGCGTCTTGGCGATCCACGGGTAGACCTTGAAGCCCGGGAGCTGTCCGCCCTCGCCCGGCTTGGCGCCCTGGGCGATCTTGATCTGGAGCTCGGTCGCATTGACGAGATAGTTGCTCGTGACGCCGAAACGGCCGGAGGCGACCTGCTTGATCGCGCTGCGCGCCCATCCGCCCTGCGGATCGGGATGGTAGCGTTCCGCATCCTCGCCGCCCTCGCCGCTGTTGCTGCGGGCGCCGAGCGCGTTCATCGCCTGCGCCAGCGTCTCGTGCGCCTCGCGGCTGATCGATCCGTAGGACATGGCGCCGGTCTTGAAGCGGCGCACGATCGCCTGCCAGGGCTCGACCTCCCCGATCGGAACGCCCAGGCCGTCCGTCCGGAACTCCAGGAGCCCGCGCAGCGTGCAAAGCTTGCGGGAGCGGGTGGACACGGCCTCGCAGAACTGGTCGTACAGGCGCGCGTCGTTCTGCCGGACCGCCTGCTGCAGCTTCGCGATCGTGACCGGATCGAGCAGATGGGTCTCTCCGCCGCGGCGCCACTGGAACTCGCCGCCGGCCTCCAGGTCCGGCGTCGCCGGGATCGCACGCGCGGGAAAAGCCTGGGCATGCCGCATCAGGGCCTCCCGGGCGATCTCCTCGAGACCGATCCCCCCGACCCGCGAGGGCGTCTCGGTGAAGAACTGCCGGATGACTTCCTGACGGATGCCGACCGCCTCGAAGATCTGCGCGCCGCGGTAGCTGCGGAGGGTCGAAATGCCCATCTTGGACATCACCTTCCGGATTCCCTTGACGACCGACTTCTCGTAACGGTGCAGGGCCTCGTCCAGGGCAATGGCGCCCAGTTCGCCGTCGCGGTGCAGGCGCCGGACGGTCTCCAGCGCGAGATAGGGATTCACCGCGCCCGCGCCGTAGCCGAAGAGCACGGCGAAATGGTGGACCTCGCGCGGCTCGGCGCTCTCGACCACCAGCCCGGTCTGCGTCCGCGCCGCGTGACGGATCAGGTGGTGGGCGACGCCCGCCATCGCCAGCAGCATCGGGATCGGCGCGCGGTCGCGATCCGCCGCGCGGTCGGAAAGAACGATCATCCTCGCGCCCCCGGCGATCGCTTCCATCGACCGCTCGCAGAGCCGGTCCAGGGCCGCCGCCATGCCCGCCGGCCCGCCGGCCACAGGGAAGACCGTATCCAGCGTGACGGCGCGGAACGCCGGGTCCGGGTTGGCGCGGATCTTCTCGACATCCTCGTCGGTCAGGATCGGATTGTTGATGCGCAACTGCCGCGCGTCGCCGGGTTCCTCGCCGAGCAGGTTCCCCTCCGGCCCCAGGTAGGACACCATCGAGGTGACCAGCTCCTCGGATCGCGTCCAACGGCGGATTCGTGACCTGCGCGAACAGCTGGTGAAAATAGTCGTACAGGAGTCGCGGGCGCTCGGAAAGCACCGCCAGCGGCGTGTCGGTGCCCATGGAACCGGTCGGCTCCTCGCCGTTCGCGGCCATCGGCTTGAGGATCAGGTTGACGTCCTCGCGGGAGTACCCGAACGCCCGCTGGCAGCGGGCAAGGTCCTCGTCCGGCATCACTGCGGGCGACGCCCCAACCGGCAGATCCTTCAGCCGGCCCAGGCTGGCATCGAGCCATGCGCGATAGGGCTGGCGGGAGGCGAGGTCGTGCTTGATCTCCTCGTCCTCGACGATCCGCTTCTCCTCGAGATCGACGAGAAGCATGCGGCCGGGTTCGAGGCGCCCGCGCCGTACGATGTTCTCCGGCGCCACGTCCAGCACGCCGGTCTCCGACGCCAGGATCACGCGACCGTCCTTCGTCACCGTGTAGCGCGACGGGCGCAGGCCGTTGCGGTCCAGCACGGCGCCCAGATGCCGCCCATCGGAAAACGCGACCGCGGCGGGACCGTCCCATGGCTCCATCTTGCAGGCATGAAACTCGTAGAAGGCCTTCTTCTCCCCGCTCATCGTCTCGTGATTCTCCCACGCCTCGGGGATCAGCGTCACGATGGCATGCGGCAGCGACCGGCCCGCATGGACCAGCAGTTCCACCGCGTTGTCCAGGATCGCCGAATCGCTGCCGCCCGGCGTCAGCGCGGGCCGGATCTTCGGAAGATCCTCGCCGAACGCCTCGCACCGGAAGAGCCCCTCGCGCGCGTTGAGCCAGTTGAAATTTCCGCGCACGGTGTTGATCTCGCCGTTGTGACAGAGGAGGCGGAACGGGTGCGCAAGATCCCACGTGGGAAAGGTATTGGTGCTGTACCGCTGGTGGACCAGCGCGAAACTGGACGCCATCGACGGGTCCGCAAGGTCGCCAAAGAACCGCGGGATCTGGTCGGCCAGCAGCAGGCCCTTGTACACGAGGATGCGCGACGACATCGAGGGAACGTAGAAGCTCCCCCGCTCCGGGAGGCCCGACTCGCGGACCCATCGCTCGAGGACCTTGCGCGCCACGTAGAGCTTGCGCTCGAAGGTCGCTCCCGCGGCCACATTCGGGCCGCGACCGATGAACGCCTGGCGCATGACGGGCAGGGCGCGGCGAGCGAGATCGCCAAGGACGTCCGGATCCGTCGGCACGTCGCGCCAGCCGAGAAAGACCAGCCCCTCCGCGAGCACAATGCGTTCGGCTGCGTCCTCGATCGCCTTCCGCTGCCCCGCATCCGCCGGCAGGAAGATCATGCCGACCCCGTAGTCCCCGGGTTCCGGCAGCCGGCGGCTCCCGACGCCGAAGCGCCCGCGCAGCATGGCGTCCGGCATCTGGATCAGGATTCCCGCGCCGTCGCCGGTGCCCGCGTCCGATCCCGTGGCGCCACGATGCGCCAAGTGGACGAGAATCTTGAGGCCGTCCTCGACGATCCCGCGGGACGCGCGATTCCGGATGTCCGCCACGAGGCCGATGCCGCAGGCATCGTGCTCGAACGCCGGGTCGTAGAGTCCCTGCGCCGGCGGGACCCCGGGGGACGATATCGGCTTCTGCATGGCTGGTGGAATCACCGGTCAAAAACCTTCCCGCCCGCGGTCAGGGCTTTCGCGTCGCACCCGACTCGAGCGACAGCTTGTGCTGGCCTTCGCCCGTCTCGCACGGGTAGTGGCCGGTGAAGCAACCGGCGCAGAAGTTGTCCGGCTGGGCGACCGAGGCCAGTAGCCCTTCGATCGTGAGGTAGGCCACGCTGTCCGCCTCGACGAACTTCGCGACCTCTTCCGGCGTCCGGGTCGCCGCGATCAGCTCCTCGCGCGAGGGGAAATCGATGCCGAAAAAGCACGGGTTCCGGATCGGCGGACACGAGATGCGCAGATGGATCTCCTTGGCCCCCGCGGTGCGCAGCCCGATCACGCGCCGGCGAGCCGTCGTGCCGCGCACGATCGAATCGTCCACCACGATGACCCGCTTGCCCCGCACCACCCCCGGGACAACCGAGAGCTTCATGTCGACGCCGCCGCTCCGCATCCCGGACTCCGGCATGATGAACGTCCGCCCGACGTAGTGGTTCCGGATGTAGCCGTACTCGAGCGGAATGCCGCTTTCCTGCGAATACCCGAGCGCCGCGCTCATGCCGCTGTCCGGAACCGGGATCACGATGTCGCCCGCCACGGGTGCCTCCCGCGCCAGCCTGCGACCCAGGCCCATGCGCACCGCGTGGACGCC
>CAYXFW010000369.1:1997-3820 GCA_964464305.1 uncultured Verrucomicrobiota bacterium | reverse complement strand
GAGCCCGAGGCCGAGCGACCGGAGTCCGTAAATTGGAATGGTCATCGTGTGAACCGGGAGGAACACGAGAGCCAGGACGTGCCACTTGGGCCTGAGGTTGATGAGGAGAATGAAGAGGACCGGCAACATCATGATGCTGATCCGCATCATTTCGAAGAATCCGCCGCGGAGAATGGAGAGCGTCATCATGAGGCCCATGACGAGCGCCACTACACCCCAGACAAGAATCCCAAGTCTTTGCATCATTTAACCCACATATTGCAACCCGCCGCGACCGAAAGTCCCGCGCATCATGCCACTGCGCTTCACATCTGCCCAGACGATTCTCCCGGCGTCAGTGTGTCTCCTCCGAAGCCATGGCTCGCCGCATGAATTCCACGATCTCGGATACGACCTCGCCGTCATCAGAGAACGCGAGTTCCGGACCATAAGCAACGTAGGACAGTGTGACATCAGCTGTTCCTTCCACCCAACGCCGCCATGGGATGTCGGGGATTCGGGCACCACCAGATTCGCCATCGCGGAGGCGGGTGAACAACGTTGCCAACTCAAGCCGGGACGAGAAGTCCGCGGCGGTCAGCAGATCGCGAAACGGAGGCCGTCCCAGGCAGATGCCTGGCCGTCCCATCAGCACCGCCTCAAGGGAGGCATTGCCGGCGATGGACACGGTAGCGCGGGCCCCAAGCGCAAGCGCGCCGGACGAAACCCCTGGATCGACAAGAAGCGCATTGGGCAGTGCCCGGAGTCGGCGGTAGTAATCCGGCCTTCGCACCCCGCGCATCTTCGGGTTCTCCTTGATCAACAGCGTCCAACCGGCCGGCATGGCCTGGCTGACCAGCCGCGCTGCCTCGATTTGATCCCGACACCAAGGGCTGTACATCAACAGCGTCGCCTCCGGCTCCATATGAAGCGGGAAGTACACGTACGGCGCCTGCACAGCAGTGAGGTCGGCCTCGGCTACAATGTCGTAGGTTGGCTCCGGATGCATGAAGAACTGTCGATACATGGCCCGTGGGAGCAGCTTGGCCGCTGCCCACTTGACGGGTTCCAGCCACGGGTGTGCGAAATAAGAACCATGCGCACGATCGTACCAATCATCATGAATGGTACGGGTATAGTAGCGCATCTCCCGCCGGCCCTTCGGCGGCATCGGGCGCATATAGGCGAGCCGGCGTTCGGTTGGAATTGCCTGTGCCTCGATCGAGGCCTTCAGGAGTGCCGCACAGACATCGGCGCCGACCGGGACATTCCACGGAGCCCATGGGGTGCGCAGAACGATGGCCCGGTTCGGCGGCACCGCGCTCCCGACGAAGCCGAAGTGCCAGCCGTCCCGTGCGTTTGCGAGGCCGCCAGCCATCCAGTAGACAAAATGATCGAACATTGACCCGATGGAGAGAGTCCCCGGATTGACCAGACGGTCAAGCATGACTACATGCGAACGCAGGAAGCGATCTGCCTGTGCGCCGGATCGCGGCAGGAACCTCTCCGCCTGAAGCATGAGCTGCAGATTCGCTCCGTCTGACCCTGACACCACCTCCGCTTCGACGCGCTCAAGGAGATCACGGGTACAGTCGCTGTCCGGGATATCCCGTAGAACGTCTGGAAGATAAGAGGCCGCAAACCCGGCCTGCATCAGAAAGTCGACCGTTCGCTTGAAAAACGTGGCAAACTTTAGCGGCGTCTCCGGCCAGATCATCTGGAGCCGCTTGGCTATCGCCAAGTGCATCCACATGTCGTTGGGCCGCGAGAAGAAGAGAATCTGAGATGGCTGCTTCATGGATGGTGAGTATGCAAACATCAGGGTTGCCGACTCACGATCTCCG
>CAYXFW010000369.1:0-1987 GCA_964464305.1 uncultured Verrucomicrobiota bacterium | reverse complement strand
GAGGTACGGGCAACAACGTATTCCTGATGGGCGGCGATACAGAAGAGGGGATAGAGTTGAAGCCAACTCGTCCGCCCCGAAGCCACGCTGGCGGCCAGCGCAGAAGCGCGCGTCGTCAGGGACCCGTAATCATGGTTGCGGACGTGGCGGAAGATCGCGTCCCTCTCCAATTTAGAGAATGCGATGCGGTCGTAGGGCGGACCGCGACTGTGGTCTTTCTGGACATAGGCGACATCGGGGGACAGCCCGAGCACGCGGGCGCTCATATCCTTCTGGATCCGTTTGTCCCGGGTCCACTCTGCGGGCAAGGATGCGGAGAAGTCCATCAGGGCCACAGAGCTGAATGGAAAGACCATTCTCAGGCGGCCAGGGTCTAGCGCGTCACCGACCATCGTTAAATTGCTCCCCTCGGCATACCAGACCGCCGACAGGGATGCCATGGCCACCGCGCGATCCGGGCCCCGGAGGGCCGAGGCGAAGGGGTCGAGGAGTGAGGCCAGGGCATCCGCCACCTGTCGGCATGGAAGGTCCGGCGCCCAGGCATAGAGCCCCCGGCCGATCCCCGGGAGACCGTACGAACCTGCCTTGAGGCCGGCGAAGTACACGGATGGGCGGCCGAGCGCGTAAAGGAAGTCGAACGCCAGATCCACGGCCTTCGCGGCCCGGCTTGACGGCGGGGTCGCGCGTATCGTCGCTTCGTAGAGCCGCGCCGGAAACAGGGGGCCGAGGCGCGAGAGGTGACGGCCAACTCCTTGAAAAAGACACCTGCGTATCCAGCGCGGCATAAACTCGTTCGCGGTCGAAAAGCCCACGTCGAGCAGACAGAGTTCTCCGTTGAAGACGGCCGCGCCTTCGGGAAGCCGCGCGCGCAGGGCCTCCGCACACCAGCGGTACCAGGGGAAGCTCACGTACGACCCCGCCGGGTTCATCCGCGTGGACTCCACAATGTGCGCCATGCGGTCTTCGCCACGGTCGCGCGGCCTTACAATGTCGAGGTGGAACCCAAAGGCCTCCTGGAGCCGCTGAACCAGTCCCACCTCGAGATCCGCGTGGTGGCCAGGAATGTGTATGTGCGCGGCCGCGCAGCCAGCAATGCCGAGCTTGGCCAGGGCACCGGTGACGCATGCCGAATCGCTTCCGCCGGAAAGATATAGACCCGCCGGCTTGCCGTCGGCATGGCGACGAACGTTCTCCAGGAAGATCTCGCCGTATTCTTCCACGGCCTTGTCATAGGACTCCGGGATCCGGCAACGCTGCACGTCCCAGAAAACCGACCCGACACGCAAGTCCGGGGGCGGCCTATCGGCCTGCATGCGGATCCACCGCCCGGGGAGTACGGCATGCAATCCCTTGTACAGAGGGTAGGCGGCCACCGTCAGACCGGTCGCAAGGAAGAACGCCTGTCCCAGGGGATCGATCTCCCGGCAGACGGTTCCCAGGAAGGGCTCCATGCGCGACGAGACATACAGGAACTCCGCGTCCGACGCGGCGTACAGTCGCTGACAGGCGCTCCGGTCGCGCCCGAATCCCACCCAGCCGCGACGCCGGTCGACGATCAGGAACGAACCCTCGGTGCGCCGGTCCGGCGCGTACCGCGTCGGGCCGCGCAGATAGGCGGCAAGGATCTCCCGGGCCGTTGCCGCGGGATGGAGCGCGGAGACAACGTGGATCTCGACCTCCGCCGTCTCGTCGGTCGCGGAACCCAACGCAGGGCCCGCCACGGTCCTTACGCGGATGTCACCGTTTCGGCTCGCAACCAGAGTAAACGAGGATGCGATGCTCGCCGCGGCAAGGAAACGCGCCTCGGGATGGTGGTCCGGCGGGCGATCACCGGCCTTCTGTTCCGCATCAGTCTTCACATCGGATGTCCTTGTGTACACAGTATCCGGCGTACAGGACTACAGAAATGCAAAGGAAGGCATTGGCGATCAGCCGGGCCTGTTCTTCCATCTTGGCGGGATCCAGGTCGTATTCGGCGCCCGGCACG
>CAYXFW010000368.1:0-3839 GCA_964464305.1 uncultured Verrucomicrobiota bacterium | reverse complement strand
CTCCGCATATTTCCGCACCATCCGGACGAGCACGGCAACCTGCTTGATCGAGAGGTCTTTGCCGCCTTCCGATTGTTGCTTGAGCGACTTGAAGAACTTGCCGTCGTCGTAGGTCCGGCCGCGCACCTTGGCCGCCGGCTTGAATTCGATGCCCGTCAACGCGCCGAGCAGCGCCGCGACCTTGGCACGCTCCTCCGGCGACGCCGGAGGGATCGCGTCCCGCGCGTCGGCGCGAAGGCCGAAGGCCTCCGCCTGCGCCGCAAGATCCGGAACCTGCTCGCGGTACTTCCACGCCACGCGCTTGAGCACGTCGACCTGGCGCTCGGACAGCGCCTTGCCGCCGTCGACCTGCGTGCGCAGCGAGTCGATGAACTCCTGCTCGCTGAAGGCCCGCTTGCCCTTGCCGGTCGGCGGGGCCCATGCCTTGACCTGGCCCAGCAGGGCCATCATCCGCGCCGACTGGTCCGGGTTCGGATCCTGTCCCCGCGCGTTCTCCATCCAGCTGAGGAACGAGTCGTGGAACGTCTTGAGCATCGCCGTCCACTCGACCCTCCCCTCCTCCACTTCATCGAGCTGCTCCTCCATCTGCGCCGTGAACTTGACGTCGAAGAGCACCGGCAGCCGCTCGGCGAGGTAGTCATTCACCGACATCCCGACGGCCGTCGGCTTGAGCGTCCGCTTCTCCCGCTCGACATAGTTCCGGTCATACAGGACCTGGACGGTCGACGAGTACGTGCTCGGCCGGCCGATCCCGTTTTCTTCCATGGCCCGGACGAGCGTCGCATCGGAGTAGCGCCGCGGCGGCTGTGTGAACTTCTGCTCGGAGAGCCAGTCGCCCTGCCGGTCGAGACCCTCGCCCTCGGCCAGCGGCGGGAGCTTCTGGACCTCCTCCGGCGCGGCCTCGTCGGCCGGCGCCGGCGCGGCGATCTCCTCGCCCACCACGCGCATGTAGCCGGGGAAGACCACGTTCGACGACGAAGCCCGGAATGTGAACGTGCGGCCGCCGGCCGCGGGCGGCACGGCCTCGACCTCGACCTGCGTCTGCGCGAGGCGCGCGGGCGCCATCTGGCTGGCGACGAACCGCTCCCAGATGATCCGGTACAACTTCAATTCATCCGGCTTCAGGTGGCTGGCCATCGAATCGGGCGTGCGCAGGACATCCGTCGGACGCACCGCCTCGTGGGCCTCCTGCGCGCTGGACTTGCTGCGGTAGAAGTTCGGTTTCTCCGGCACGTATTCCTTCCCGTACCGCTCGCCGATGTACTGCAGGCACGCGCCCTGCGCCTCGCGCGCGATCGAAAAGGAATCGGTTCGCATGTAGGTGATGAGACCCACCGGGCCGCTGCCGAGGTCGACGCCCTCGTACAACGTCTGCGCGATGCGCATCGTCCGCGTCGGCATGAATCCGCAGGCGCGCGATCCAGCCTGTTGCAGCGTGCTCGTGATGAACGGCGGCGGCGCCCGCTTCGTGACGGTGTTGGTCGCCACCGAGACCACCCGCAGGGGGCGGTTGTCGAGATCGCGGCGGACGCCTTCCGCCTCCTCCGCGCTGCGGATCTCCGCCTTCTGCCCGTCGATCCGCGACAGTCGCACGACGAAGGGATCGCGGGGGTCGACCTGCTTCGCCACGCTCGCGCCGACGATCCAGAACTCCTCGGGCTTGAAGGCGAGGATCGCCTTCTCGCGTTCGCAGACGAGGCGCAGCGCCGCGGACTGCACCCGTCCGGCGCTCGAGGCCCCGGGGATGCGGCGCCACAGCAAGGGGCTCACGCGATAGCCGACGATCCGGTCGAGCACGCGCCGCGCCTGCTGGGAATCGACCATGTTCTGGTCGATCTCGTGCGCCTGGTCGAACGCGCGGTGGATCGCGCTCTCCGTGATCTCGTGGTAGGTGATGCGGTGAAAGGTCGCCTTCACGGACTTGTCGGTCAGCGCCGCCTTCAGGTGCCAGGCGATCGCCTCGCCCTCGCGATCCGGATCGGGCGCCAGGTAGATGTCCGTCGCGGTCTTGGCGAACGCCTTCAGTTCCGCCAGGACCTTCACGCGGCCCGGGATCGCGGTGTACTGCGGCTTGAAACCGCGCTCGATGTCGACGCCGAAGGCCTTCGCCGGCAGGTCGCGCACGTGGCCCATCGAGGCGCGCACCGTGTAGTCGCTTCCGAGGAACCGGTTGATGGTCTTCGCCTTGGCCGGCGATTCGACGATGACAAGTTTGGTGCTCATTCCCCCTCGATTTCCTTCCGCGGCAGCGTCACGGTCAGCACGGCGCGTCGACCGGGCAGCATACGCACGATCCTCTTCATTTCCAGACCGATCAAAACCGCCCCGAGCTTCGCCACCGGCACGGCGGCGCGGCGAGACAGACTGTCGACGTCCAGTTCGCCCTCCGACAGGGCCTCGACGATCCGCCCTTCCTCGCCGCTGAACACGAACCCCGGCGCGGCCGGCGGCTCCGCCGGGGAACCCGCCGCCGCGGGACCCGGCGGAATCAGGTACTCGAATTCCTCGACGATGTCCCGCACATCCTCGACCAGTTTGGCGCCTTGGCGGATCAGGTGGTGCGTCCCGCGCGACGACGGCTGGTCGATTCGCCCGGGCACGGCGAAGACCTGCCGCCCCTGCTCGCCCGCCTGGTCCGCGGTGATCATCGCCCCGCTCTTGCGGTCCGCCTCGACCACCACCACGCCCATCGACAATCCGCTGATCACCCGGTTCCGGTACGGGAACGTCGTGCGATCCGGCTCGCGGCCGAGCGTGTACTCCGAAACCACCGCGCCCTGCTTTGCGATGCGGTCGGCAAGCGGCTGCGCCTCGGCCGGGTAGAGCTTGTCCAGCGCCCCGCCGAGCACGGCGATCGTCCTTCCGCCGGCCTTGAGCGCCCCCTCGTGCGCCGCCATGTCGATGCCGCGCGCCAGTCCGCTGACCACCGTGAACCCGCTCTTCGCAAGCTGGAAGCCCAGCCGGTCGGCGACGCCGCGGCCGTACTGGGTGCAGCGGCGCGAGCCGACGACCGCAATGCACTGCCGGTCGCGCGGCGTCAGGTTTCCCGCCACATACAGCGCCAGCGGCGGATCGTGGATCTTCAGCAGAGCCGCCGGATACTCCGGGTCCGCCGGCGTCACCAGATGCGCGGACATCGCCCGCGCCTTCGCCTCCTCCACCGCCGGATCCGCGGCGGCGCGCCGGGCGACAATCGACGCCGCCAATTCCCGCCCGATCCCCTCCGCCCCGCGCAGCCCGTCCTCGCCGGCCTCGAAGATCGCCTGCAACGAACCGAGATGCGCCACCAGCGACCGGACGCGGACCGGCCCGAGCTGGTCGATCAGGTTGAGGGCGATGTAGGCTTCGCGATCCGTCATGGGGGGACAGGTGTCAGGTTTCAGGTATCGGAAGAACGAGGAGTTTCAAGTTCCAGGTTTCAACTTTCAAGTCGGCTCCTCAGGGGCTGCGCCCTCCAGCGGTTCCTCCTCGCGCAGCTTCGAGGACGCGCGGCGTGTGCGGAAGAAATCCATCTGCGGGCCGCGCAGCAGGCCGTAGGTCTTCAGGATGCGCAGCAACTGCATCACGTCCGACTTGTCGTAGACCAGGTGCCTGTGGACCATGGCCGAGAGCTCGATCAGGATGGTCCGGAACGGAAGAACGCCGGCGATCCCGCTGCCGTGGATCATCGCCAGCGCCTTCTTCCGCAGATCCGGCGAGGCCGGCAGCGCGGGGAGGCATAGAACCGGCGTGACGGTCTCGACGCCGAGACGCTTCGCGGCCTCCTTGAGCACGTCCGCCCCGCCGATCCGGAGCACCTCCGGCGACTCGGGGAGGGCCGACGGCGAGAAGCGCTCGGG
>CAYXFW010000367.1:0-3841 GCA_964464305.1 uncultured Verrucomicrobiota bacterium | reverse complement strand
GGGATGGCGCCGCCGTCATAGCTGGTGCCGGCGAGCAGGCGGCGGCCGCCGCGCTGGCGTGCCTGAACGCGCCCGATCAGCTCATGGACGCGGTCGGGCCGAAGGACGGCATGGTCGTAGCGGACGTTGCTTTCGTTGTTGACCTCGATCAGCACGTTCCGGTAGCTGCGGTCGAGGATCCAGTCAACTGCGTTATCCACACCGCGCACGACGGCGGCCTCGTCGGCGAGGCGCTCGTCCTGCCCGAAATAGAAGAGGCCGAGGATGACGGCCATGCCGAGTTCATCGGCGCGGTTGAGGACTTGCTCCAGCCGGGCCATGTAGTCGGGACGCAGGCCGCCGTCGCGTGTGAAGGCGGAGTTCTGCCACGGCTGGGTCTTGCTGTAACCCTCGGGGCTGCCGCCCTGGAGGTTGAGGGTGAAGGCCAGCAGCCCGTGCTCTCGCCACACCGGCAGGGCGGCGAGAAACTCGCGTGTGTTTCGGTCCGGATCCCACGGTCCGTCGGGGTAGGCCCAGCGGCTGCGGGTCTCGGGGTTGAGATCGTCGAAGGTGGCCTGCACCAGCCGCGCGTTCATCAGGAGGCCTTCGAGTTTCATGCCATTGTAGGAACGGCCCTCGTAGGTCGGGCGTCCGTTGATGTGGAACGCCTGGCCGTGGATGGTGACCCCGGTGTGGCGCTGGGGTCCGGGTTTCCGTAAGTCTTCGTGGAGGGCGGGAGAGGCCCCTGCGTTATCGGCACGGCTGCCGAAGAGGGTCAGGCCGCGGATTTCGCCGCGAAACTGGCGGTCGAGGCCCGCGCTGCGCAGGGTGGCGTTGAAGTTGCCGACCGCCAACGGACCGAGGTCGCCGCCGACCGGGCCGGCGGCGTGGCTCGTGATGCGGTCCGGGATGAGGGCGGCTGCGGGGGCGGGGGCGTCGAGCGGTGCGGAGAAGGACCAGCGCACATTGTCGCGGTCGGCCGTGCCATCGTAGGCGACCGCGAAACGGGTCCATTTGCCGGGCACGAGGCGTCCGGGCGAGCTGTCGTTGGATATGCCGTCGGGCCACTGGTTCACCGCGAGGCGCAGGCGGCCGTCGGCGTAGCAGACGAGGTCGATGCCGTCGCGGTTGTGCTGGAGACAGAAGAGGATGCGGTTTCCGCCTTGGCCGACGGTCAGGTTGTCGGGTTGGAGCCAGCCGGTGAGCGTGAAGGCGCGGAGGCCGCGCAGCTCTTCCACGACACCGGTCTCGGCCCAGCCCCAGGGCGCGGCGTCCGTGAAGAGGAAGCCGCCCGTGTCGCTCCGTTTGGCGCTGCCGCCGGATTTCATCGCGTGCGATTCGCCGTCGGGCACACCGAGGCGCAGGATCGGTACGGCGGGATCCCGGTCGGCCAGCACCTCGCGGACGGCGGAGGCGCTGCCGCCGTGCGGGTCTGTGACGGTCAGCGTGACGGTGAAGAGGCCCGGTCTGGTGAAGCGGTGGACGGGGGACGGCTCTTCGCTGGTGGCGCCGTCGCCGAAATCCCAGCGGGGTTTGAATCCTTCGGGCGCGATGAAGCGGACATCGAGAGGCGCGCGGCCTGCGGCAGGGGTGGCGGTGAACGCTGCTTCCGGCCGAAGCGGCTCGCCCGGCGCGTACGGGGTGAAGCGGTAGGCCGCGGCGCGGGGCGGGGCAAAGGTCACGGGGCCGGAGGTCTGCGTGCCGAGCGGCGTGACGGTCATGGCCCACGGGTCGACGAGATCGACCTTGTAGGGGCGGCCGCCCGCGAGATCGAGCGGCTGCGGCCGGGCGCCGGTGGCGTAGAGCAGGTAATAGGCGCCGGGTTTGGCGAGGAGGTAGCGGCCTTTGGCGTCGCCCAACGGCGCCAGCTCGTGGAATGGCGGAGCGTCCGCAAGGAACGTCTTGAGCCACTGGATGCGGGCGGGGCTGCCGCCGTGGAGCGTGCCGCCCTTGGACCACCAGAGGATGTCGTCGGGATGCTTGTAGGTCTCGCCGTGGCCGACGTAGCAACCGGAGAGGGTGCCCAGCCAGAAGCGCTCGGCCATCTCGCGGGCGCTGAGGTTGCCCCAACCTTGCGGCACGTCGCCCTCGTACTTGCACTCGTCGTAAATCACCGGTTTGTTGAACTGCCGCCGGAACTCCACGCCGCGGTGCATGTCGGAGGTCTGGATGCTGGCGTGGGTGACCCACGGCCGCGTATAGTCGTAAAAGCCGCGGCAGTTGTGGATCGAACGCAGGCGCCGATGCGGATCTTCTTTCGCGAGAATCTGGAAGAAGCGGTCCCAGTCCTCCATCGCCTTGTTTCCCCGGTGGTTCTTCATCGCTCCGGGAGCCATCAGGTCGTACTCGTTGGCCAGCGACCACCAGACGTTACGGAAGGCGGACAGCCGCCCGATTGCGTAGCGAAGATAGCGGTCGTCCTGTTCCTTCGTCATCTCGGAGAAGCCCCATCGGTCGTAGGGATGCCAGAGGATCAGGTCGGCCTCGATGCCGAGGCGCTGCAGATCGAGGATACGCTTCTCGAAATGCCGCCAGAACTCCGGGTTGGGTCGGTCGAAGTCAAAGCCCCGGTCCGACCCGCGCACGAAGGCGAAGCGGGCGGGTTCATTCGTGTTATAGGTGTAGCTCTTCGGAAAGACGCAGAAGCGGATCTTGTTGAACGGCGCATCCGCCAGGCTGCGCAGGGTCCGCTCCTGCAGGTTCTCCGGCTGGTGCGTCCACGCGTAGCAGGTCGTGCCGAACTGATGATAGGGCGTCCCGTCCGCGTACCGCATGTGGTGGGTTTGGACGACCTCGACCGGTCCGTGGTTTCCCGCACGCGGCGCAGTGACCGTGAAGGCGCCGCCCTTCCCATCGAGTTCCGTTCGGTTGCTCCGCGTCGTGTAGCGCCATTCGCCCTCGGACGGCGGGCTGAAGCGGACACGGTAGACACCCTCGCCGTCCCAGAACCCGGGAACTTCGATGTCGCGATCCCCCTGCGAGAACCTCGCCGACAGGCGTACATCGACGTAGGGGCGTCCTCCGGCCGGCCCGGCGAACGAGACCTCCCAAACGCCCCACCGCTCGGCAGGGGCGGACGCCGCGGAACCGCCCGGAATCGACCGGAGCGTGAGGATCAACAAGGCGACGGACAGCGACCGGCATCGCGTCATGACACTTCTCCCGTGCAATCTGTGCGACAGGGTGATAGCTTTACATGCGCAGTTCTACCATTAATCGTTCCATTTCTTGCTGGATCGTAAGGTTATGCCAGGGTTCGATAGCGGCCGGAAGGATTTTGCTCCGTACGGGTTCACCTGCGTCTGGTGGACGCCCTCGCGCATGCAGAGGTTCGACCGGCACAACGAAATCGAGCTGAACCTGCTGGACCGTGGATCGCTGACGTACATCGTCGGCGGCCGCCGCGTGAGCATCCCGGCCGGCCGGTTGGCGATGTTCTGGGCCGCAATCCCTCACCGGATCGTCGCATTCGACGACTGCCCGCCGTACCGGGTGATGACGATTCCGCTCGGCTGGTTCCTCCAGTGGAGACTGGACGAACGGCTGGTGCGACCGGTGCTCCACGGGGAGGTCGTCATCGGGGCCGATCCCGCCGCCTACGAGGCGGACCGGGTGCGGTTCGGGGCCTGGATGCGCGACGCACGGTCGTCAGAGACGGAGGCGCGGCGGGTCTGCCTCCTGGAGGTTGAGGCCCGCATGCGTCGCTTTGCCATGGAGCTTCCCCGTTCGCCGCGCCGCGCGGGGAGGCGTGCGCGCCCCGTGCTGGGCGACGGGGCCATCGGCCGTTCCGAGGAGATGGCCGCGTTCATTGCGGCCAACTACACCGACCGTCTCACGCCCGCCGGGATCGCGCGGCACGTCG
>CAYXFW010000366.1:0-3842 GCA_964464305.1 uncultured Verrucomicrobiota bacterium | reverse complement strand
AGATGCCCGACTGGGCCCCGATGATGGCGCCTTCGCCGATTTCGAGGTGGCCCGACACGCCGACCTGTCCCGCGAGAACGGCCCGCGGGCCGATGGTGGAGCTGCCGGCGATGCCGACCTGGGCGACGATCACGGCGTGGTCGCCGATCGTCACGTTGTGGGCGATCTGCACGAGGTTGTCGATCTTCACCCCGCACCCGATCACGGTCTTCCCGAACCGGGCCCGGTCGACGGCAACGTTGGCGCCGAGTTCGGCATCGTCCCCGATGACCACGATGCCCAGTTGCGGGATCTTGGTCCGGACGCCCTTCTCGTCGACCGTGTAGCCGAAGCCGTCGCTGCCGACGACGCAGCCGTTATGAAGGATGACGCGCGCCCCGATGCGGCAGCGCTCGCGGATGGAGACATTCGGGTAGAAGCGGCAGTCCTCGCCGACCTCCACCTCGTGTCCGACGTAGACATGGGCCTTGAGGACCGAGCGGGCCCCAATCTTGGCCCGCGGCTCGACCACCACGTAGGGCCCGAGGCTGACACCCTCGCCCAGAACGGCATCCGGGGCGACGACGGCCGTCGGGTGCACGCCCGGCGGATCGGGAATGGGCGGCGGGGCAAAGAGGGCGGCGGCCTGCGCAAACGCGGCATCCGGGTTCCCGACGCGGATCAGCGCGGCCGGGCTGGGCCGGTCCCAGGCGGCGGCCACGATCACGGCGGAAGCGCGGGTGGCGGCGACATCGCCCGCATAGCGGAGATTGGCGACAAAGGCGACCTCGCCGGGGCCGGCGTCGCGGATGCCCGAGACGCCCGTGACCGCGGGGGTTCCGTCCCCTTCGCAGGTTCCGCCCAGGCGGGCGGCCAGATCGGCGACCGTCAACGCGGAGCGCGTCATCGCGTCGGCCTACTTCTTTTCCGCGTTACGCGCGCCACCGGACTGGAGCGGCGGGGGCAGGTTGGCCGGCGCGCCCTTGTTCAGGATCACGACGACCTCCTCGGTGATGTCGTTGCGCGGATCGACGTAGAGCACGCTTTCGACGCCGTTGAGGCTGGCGCCGGAGGAATCGAGGACGGCCTCGTACCCGCGCTCCCGCGAGAACGTCTTGACGATGTCGCGAATCTCGCCGACCAGCCCGCGCCGCATCCGCCGGCTCTGTTCCTCAAGCTGCTTCCCGCGGCGTTCGCGGAAGCCCTGGATCCGGGTCTCCTGCTCGCGGATCGCCATGACCTTCTCCTCGGCGGAGTTCCGCTTGGCGCCGCGGATCTCGTCGCTCAGGGCCGTGTTCTGCGATTCCTCGCGAAGCACGTTGAATTCCTTCTGCAGGCGCTCGGCGTCGCCCATGAGCTTCTTGAGTTCCTCGTCGAACTCCTTCGCCTGCGACTTGAGCTGCGCATCGGCGACGCGGGTCTTGTAGTACTCGTTAAAGCAACGGTCGAGATTGATGAAGCCGATGACGCCCTTGCGATCCTGCGCGCCGGCCGTCGCGGCCAGCCCCAGTCCCGCCACCGCCGCCACGACCGCCGCCCACTGCATCCTCATGCGCATGAACTTCCGCCTTTCGTCCCCGGACGCCCCGTCAGAAGGGGTACCCGAACATGATGTTAAACCGCCCGTTATCGTCCCGGTTGTACTCGTCCGATTCGATCTGCCACGCGTAGTCCAGCCGCAGCGGCATCATGGGAATATCGAGCCGGATTCCCACACCGTAGCCGGAATTCCAGTGGAGATCAAATGCGAACGGATCCTCCCAGACCATGCCCGCGTCGTAGAAGGCGGCGAGGCGGACCATCTTGTAGACGGGGATGGTGTACTCCGCGGAGGCGAAGGCCATGCTGCGTCCGCCGAGCGGCTCGCCCTGTTCGTCCGCCGGGCCGATGTGCCGGTACTTGAAGGCGCGGACGTTGTAGAGGCCGCCGAGGAAGAAGCGGTCGAAGAGCGGCACGGCCTCGGAGTCGCCGTACTCCTCCATCACGCCGGCCTGGGCGCGCAGCAGGAGGACGTGGCCGAGCCACAGCGGCACGTACTGGCTCGACCGCAATTCGAGCTTGTACCAGTCGGTGTCCGCGCCCAGCGGCCCGCCGGCGAGGGTGCTGCTGAGCCGCGTCAGATTCCCGCGGGTGGTCAGCCGGGTCCGGTCGCGCGTGTCGCGGACGAGGGAGAGCTCGAGCGAGCTCTTCAGCCGCCGTCCCTCCTCGTCGCGGATTGCCTGGCTGGCCTCGTCCGAGACGTCGGAAATCTCGATGGACTCCAGCCCGTAGGTCAGGCCGGCCGAGAAGAAGCCGCCGAGGGACTTCTCGAGGGAGACCTGGCCGCCGAGCCGGCCGACGTCGTAGAGGGAGCTGTAGTAGCTGGCGTCGCGGCTGAAGAGGTCGACGCCCAGGCGCAGCCGCTGATCGAACAGGTAGGGTTCGATGAACGAGAAGGTGTAGTCCTGACGCCGGGAGCCGATCTCGGCGCCGATGCGCACCTTCTGGCCCGCGCCGAACGGGGGCCAGGAACCCAGGTCGACGTTGCCGTGGCCGAGTTCGACGCGGCCGACGATGCGATCGATGCTGGAGAAAGCGACGCCGGCCTCCGCGGTCCCCATCCGGTCTTCCTGCACCTCGAGCACGAGATCGTGCCAGCCCTCCTGCTCGGCGGGCTCGGGAGTCGCGGCCACGTAGGAGAAGTAGCCCAGGTTGCGCACGCGGTTCTCGCTGGTCCGCACGCGCGACCGGTTGAAGGGCTCGCCCGGGGCGACGACGAGCTCGCGGCGGATCACCTCATCGTGCGTGACGACGTTGCCACGAATCTTGATGTCCCGGATCTTCGACTGCGTGCCTTCCTTGACGCGAAGGCGAAGGTCCGCCCGTCCCGACTCGGCACCGGCGTCGAGCGCGGGGCGAACCTGCGTGAGGATGTAGCCGCGATTCCCGTAATGGTCGAGGATGGCCTCGCGCGCGGCATCGACCGCCGCCATGGAGGCCGGCCCGCCGGGCGTGAGACGCGCCACCCGCGCGATGTCGTTCGACGGGAACAGGGTGACGCCCTCGATCGTCACCGAGGCGAGACGGTAGGCTACGCCCTCCGTCACCTTGAACTGCAGCGCCACGTGGTCGCCGCCGGCCGCCACGTACTCCGGGCCCTCGACCTTCGCGTCCAGGTAGCCGCGGTCGGCGTACAGGCGCTGCAGGCCGAACACGTCGCCGCGGATGTCGTCCTCGCTGAGCCGGCCGGCGCCGGTGAACCAGTGAACCGGATTGTACCAGGCGAATCGCCGCTGCTTCATTTTCGCCAGCAGATCGTCCGTCGGAACGGCCCGGTTCCCCGAGAAGCGGATCGCGGAAACGCGAGCGCGCTTCCCCTCCTTGACGACGATGTTGACCCGGGTCGAGCCCGCCGAGGCGCCGGGCTCGAGGGTCCAGGTCAATCGCGCGTCGGGGTAGTACTTCTTCACGTACTCGTCCTGCGTGCGGCGCGCGCCGGCGGCCAGCAGGGCGTCGTCGACCAGGTCTCCGACGCCGAGGTTCATCCATTCCCGGACCTTGCGGTTGCCGACCTCATCCGCCCCGGAGATCTCGATCCGCTCGATCGTGGAACGGGCGGCCACGGTGAAGACGACGGTGAGTTCGCTGCCGGGCAGCGGGTCGGCCCGGACCGAAGCCGAGACGAACCGGCCCGTGCGCTCGAGGGCGCGGACGTCCCGCGCGGCCTTGTTGACATCGAACTCCTGCCCGGCCTTGGTTTCGACGACGGCGGTGACGTAGGCGGGATCGGCCGGCGCGGCGCCGACGCTTTCCACGCGCACATCGCGGACGATCTGCGCGGGCGCGGCCGCCGCGGTGAGGAGGAGCAGGCCTGCCAGGACTGT
>CAYXFW010000365.1:0-3843 GCA_964464305.1 uncultured Verrucomicrobiota bacterium | reverse complement strand
TTTCGTAACGCTTCTTTGCGCCGTTGTACGCCATGCGGCAGACGACCGGCCGGTCGAGCGGAATCCCCCAGCACAGGGCGGTGTCCGGGTCGCGGAGGCACGAAAATGGATAGATCGAATGGAGATCCCCGGCCGCGCCTCCCCCGTGCGACAGGGTGTTGGCGAGGAAGGGCCCGGCGCCGGCACTGCGAGAGCTGCGGATGTCGTCATCCCATGTCCGGCCCGCGGGATCGAGCGGCAGGGCGAAAGTCAGGACGATCGCACGGTCCCCGCCGCTGTCGTCGCGGAGTTCGCCGGTGATCTCGATGTGCGTCGGAAGGGCGCGCGCGGTGGCGGTCAGCGAGAGGCCGGCGTCGGCGAGTCCGCCTTCGAAGATCGCCCCCTGGCTGGCGGGACGCCACGCACCGGCTGCGGCGCGCTCTGCGTTTGTCCGTCCCACGTCCTCGATGAAAAAGCCGGAGGCCCCGGACGCGGAGAATCCCGCGACGGACTTGCCGGCGACGGTCAGGCCGGCGATCGCGGCGTTGCCGTCGCCGAAGACCAGCGAGAGGCCGCCGCCCGAGGTGACGGCCGGCGCGGCGCCCCAGCCGGTCATGGCCGCGGCAAGAAGTGCCGGAAGAACCAGCGGGCGGGGTCCCGGAAGGGCGCGGGCTGCACGCGGGGACACGGGACGGGGGCGGCGTCGCATCGATTTCATCGCATCAATCTCCCTGATGGAACACCCGGCTGCGCCCCGAACCCGGGCGCCGGCGGCTTCGCTATTTCACGGCGCGGTGAATGAAGACGCAGACGATCGCGCCCAGCAGCGAAAGCACGGAGAGGCTCTTGTTGAAGGGGTAGAAGTGCTCATCCGGCGCGACCATGACGATCGGGTCGCCCTGTTTGACCGGGTCGTTTCGCGCGCGGCGTACCTCCATGATGGTGCCTTCGGTGCCTGTGCCCAAGGGCCCCGGACGGAGGTCCACCACCGCGGGCGGCTCCGTGGCGCCCGGTATCGCCACGGGACGAACCCGGGCCACGACATGGTTCGTTCCCACGTTCTTTCCCGCCACCGCGGCGAGATCCACGACCACGCCGTCGAACGGGGCCGTGATCGCCACCTCGCGCGGGTGCCGCTCCAGAACCTTGGCGGAGGGAAACCAGCCGTCCTTGATCGACCAAGCGCCAAGCCCGGCCAGAATGACTGCCGCGACCAGAAAATCGTTCGTGCCTTCGACCTTGTAACGCCGCGCCATGCCGTGTCTCCGTCGGTGGACCGACCACGGAGAGCTTTTACCCTGTCGCCGATGCAGGGGAAAGCACGGAATCCGATGAGGGCGAGTGTGGCGGTACGGACGTGTGGCCGTATGGCGGTGTGGACGTGTGGCCGTGAGGACGTGTGGCGGTATGGCAGTGTGGTGGTGTGGCAGTGGCAGGGACTATCCCTGTTGCCCCGCGGTTTCGAATCCTGCGGCCCACCTCCGCACCGCCCTACCGCCACCCCGCCCTACTGCCACACTGCCCTACTGCCACACCGCCATACTGCCCTACTGCCACACCGCCATACTGCCCTACTGCCACACCGCCATACTGCCCTACATCCTCACGGCGCCGGCGCCGGCTCCGCGGCGGAGGCCTTCCGCTTCAGGTCGAGGACCGCCCGCATGAGCCATTCGGTGCCGCGGCTGCCGCCGGGGCCGGTGATGGCCGACCCGCCGCCCATGTCGCGACCGATCTCCAGAGCCTTTTCGCAGAGATCGAGCGCCGCGCGAAACTCTCCGCGGGACTCGGCCCGGCGCGCGAGCCGGAGCAATGCGTTGGCATCGTGCACGGTATTCGTCGGAGGCCGCTCGACGATCGCCGCCCATACCCGGTCTGCGGACACCGTGTCGCCCCGTCGCTCCATGATCTCGGCGAGGTCGAAGGCCTCCTGCTGGCGCAGATCGTCGCCGGCGAGCAGCCGGGCGATGGCGCTCTCCGTGCCCTCGGCGGCGGCATCCGCCTGCCCCCGGGCGGCGCGGGCGCAGGCGCGAAGGTAGATTGAGACCGGCGACGTCGCACCATCGAGAAGCGCATCGAGGTCGGCCGCCATGCCCATCGCAATCCAGTCGCCGGCGATCGCATCGGCCTCGGTTCCGGACAGCCGCTCCAGGTCGGACGGACGCAGAGAGCCCCGGATGAACTCCGCGGCGCCCGTTTCGCGGGCCAGGCGGGTCCAGAACACGAGTTCGGTTCCGCGGGTCGACCGGTCCCTCCCGGACACGAGGGCCCGGATCGACGTGCCGATCGAGGATTGAAGTCCGCCCCGTCGCACCGCGGCCGCCGCGAACCGGATGAACGCCTCGTCCTGCGAGCCCCGCCATGCGCGCACCGCGACGCCGGGCACGTCCTCATACCACCAGAGCAGCAACAGCACCTCGCAGGTCCGTCCCAGGATGTTCGAGTCGGGGATGCGGGCGGCCGATTCCACGAGGAGCTCGCGCATCGCGGACCGGACCGCAACGCGGGACTCGTCCGCAATCGACTGCGCCACATCGGGAGCGGTCACCGCCGACAGCAGCATGGCCATGGCGCGCGGCACGTTCTCCTGCTGTCCCGCGGTATCCGCCAGTCCGGCCACAATCCGGATGGTCTCCGCGCCGTGGCGGGCGATGAAGGCCTCCCACGCGGTCCGCGTGGCGGGATCGCCGAACGAACCCAGCAGCGGGGCGACCTCCGCCCATCCCGAGCAGCCCGCGGCCCGCCAGCGAAGCCGGCTCCATGCGCGGGCCGCCGCGGCGGCGGCCGCCGGCGGTGCGTCCACGGCGGCCCGCCGCACGGCCTCCGCGGCCTCGGGGCCCGCGGCGGCCAACATGGTCATGGCGGCATCGCGGACCTCGCCCACCGGCGAAGCCAGTTCGATAATGGCTGTGTTCACCGCCTCGTCCGTCGCGGCGGCGGCCACGGTGCAGGCGACCGCACACGCCGTAACGGCGAGCCACGCGAGGTCAACGCGTTGCATGGTCGCCTCCCCCGGGCGGCGGCCCGCCGGCCTGGAACACGCGGACAAGTTCGCCGACCGCGCGATCCACCCGGTCTTCGAGCGCCTTGACGTCGAACGGGTATTCGTGGGCGAACGCGGCGCCGGTCGGCGACAGGCCTTCGACCCGGATCGCGGCGGTTTCGTCGAGATGATCAAGCACAATCCCCTGAAGGATCTCCGCCTTCTGCAGCGTCCGCCGGCCCATCGTCGCGCGCACCTCGCGGCACAGGAGATAGCGATCGGCATCGGGAAGCAGCAGCCGGTAGTCCAAGCGCCCGGTCCACGCCAGCGACGATGCGCCGCCCTTGGCCGGGATCAGGAAGAGGGCGATCTGATCCCGCTGTCGCAGGCAGACACGCATCGGACGCGGGGCCGAATCGAAGGGGACGGAGGCCAGTTCGCCGCCCGCCGCCAGCAGGACGCGCAGCCGACGGGCGTCCGGATCGAATTCCACGCGCAACGGGCTATCCGGCGCGTCGAACGCCAGGGTCATGCCCGGCGGCTGCGTCTGCAGACGCGCCGCGACGTCGGCTAGGGCCAGGGCGCCCAGCGTGGCGGCATCGAGATCGAACCCGATCGCCTCCCGGCCCTCGAACTTGAAGCGGGCGTTGGCTGCGAACACGCGTACGGCCGGCGGAGCGTCGATGCGAAGAACCGCGACGGCGGACGTATCCGACGCGCAGGTGGACTCCGCCCCCCCCGCCATCGCGCCCAACGCGACGGCGACCGCTGCGAGGCGGGATGTCTTCCGGCTAGCGATCATCCGCATCCGTCGCCTTTTCCGAGTAGATGTTCATCTCCACGCGGTCGAACGCCGCAAGCGGCCACGCGGCAGCCCCGAA
>CAYXFW010000364.1:0-3843 GCA_964464305.1 uncultured Verrucomicrobiota bacterium | reverse complement strand
CGTCCGTGGAGCGAGCTGGCCGGGGTCGGCGTCGCGTTCAAACTCGCCCATGCCGTCCTGAAGCTCGCGCGCGACGCCGGTGCGCCGGGTGCGGATGCGCTCGACCTGCGCGACCAGCTCGATCTCGTGGCGCTCGGCACCGTTGCGGACTGTGTGCCGCTGACGGGAGAGAACCGTGTGCTGGTGCGGCACGGACTGGACGTTCTTCGCCGGGCGCCGTCGATCGGAATCCGCGCGCTGATGCAGGTCGCGGCGCTCAAGGAGGAGCCCGACGCGTGGCACATCGGATTCCTGCTCGCGCCGCGGCTCAACGCGGCGGGGCGGCTGGGCACCGCGGAGGATTCGCTGAACCTCCTGCTGGCCCCGGATGCGGCCCGGGCGGCATCGCTCGCCCGCGATCTCGACCGCGCCAACCGCGAGCGGCAGGAGATCGAGCGGACGATCGTCGACGCCGCAATGGCGCGGATTGACGCGGTGTTCGATCCCGCGGGCGATTTCGCGCTGGTCGTCGCGGACCGTGCCTGGCACCCGGGCGTGATCGGCATCGTCGCCTCGCGTCTCGTCGCCCGCTACAACCGGCCGGCGGTCGTCATCGCGCTGAACGACGAGGGCGGCGGGCGCGGCTCGTGCCGCGGGATCCCCGCCGTCGATCTCGCGGCGGCCCTGCGGGGCTGCGCCGATCTGCTCCACCGCTGCGGTGGCCACGCGATGGCGGCGGGGCTCGACATCGACGCGGACCGCGTCGACGCGTTCCGCACCCGCCTGAACGAGATCGTCAAGACCCGGGTCAACGGCCGCGTGCCCGACCCCGAGCTTCCCGTCGACGCCTGGCTGGGGCTGGACGAGGCGGACGAGGATCTGATCGGACACATTGAGAAGGCCCGGCCGTGCGGACAGGGCAATCCGGCGCCCGTGTGGGCGGCCTGCGACGTCGAGGTCGAGGACTGGAAGGTCATGAAGGAAAAGCACGTGCGCCTCCGCTTGCGCCAGGGCGCCGAGATCCGCACCGCGGTCGGATTCAATCTCGCCGCCCGCGGCCGCCCCACCGGCCGCATCGATATCGCCTTCGAACTCCGCCGCGACACATGGAACGGCCGCAACGGCCTCCAACTCCAGCTCCGCGACTTCCGCCCCGCGGGTGCGGGGGCCTAGGGCCTGGGGGCGCAGGGGCCGCCGACGTTGGAGCCCTGGCGTTCAAGGTGTCGGGTGTCGAGTGTCGGGAGGAGGGCTCGCAGCCGCTGGCATCGACTGTCTATGCCCGTGCCCCGTCATGGGTCCACCGCGGAGAGAGCGGATGCCCCCACTTCGGCGAGGCGCTGGGTCGTCTCATTCGTTGTCTTGCCGGAAGTACGAGATCGTGGGCTTGATTCCAGCCAGAAGAGCAACCAGGACGATGCCCCAGATATATCGCTTCGTGAAGTCCGCCAGGTATGCGCCCACAATCATGCCCATGAGGATGCAGCACGATTTCAGCAGGCCGATGTCGACTACAGACCATCGTTTGGTTCTGAAGAGCTTCATTGTGATCTCCCCGTCATCTCCTCCCGGCCCAACGTTCATTCCACGACCGGTCGTCACTCATGGCGCGTCGCGGTTCTGACTTCGACTGGCTGTCTCCATCGTCTCGCCTCGGAGGGAATGCTGCTCCCGACGCCGGACAGTCGCAAGTGATTTCGCGACGAAAGGTCGGGGCCGGACGGGAACAGAAGATCCTCGAAGCGCCTTCGCTCCCGATCCACTCTTCCTGGCCGATGATCTGGAGCAGGTGTGGCAGGGTGACGTCGACGGTGTATATTTGGCTCATGACCGTCATTCGGTTGGATGAAAGGGAGCATTCAATGACGCAGAATCCGGTGAGATGGTTCGAGATCTACGTGCAGGACATGGATCGCGCCAGGAAGTTCTACGAGGCTGTCTTCGGCGTGGCGCTTCAGCCGATGAATACTCCGGCGATGGAGATGTGGGGTTTCCCGATGCAGATGGGAATGGCGGGGACCTCGGGATCGCTGGTTCGGATGGATGGCGTCCCGTCCGGGGGCAACAGCACCATCGTCTATTTCGGGTGCGAGGACTGTGCGGTGGAAGAGTCCCGGGTTGCGAAGCACGGCGGGACGATCGAGAGGGGGAAGTTCTCCATTGGCGAGCATGGATTTATCTCCCTGGTGTGCGATCCCGACGGGAACATGATCGGGTTGCATTCGATCGCGTAACACCGGGCGATTCCAAACGAAGTTACGGTCCACGTCCCCTTGTTCCAGTGGAGCCAAGGACTGGGGAAGGAAGTCAAGACGACCGTCGCAACTCCGATGATGAGAAGCAGCAGATAACGCCGCCAGCACTCTCCCCACGTGGGAACAACCAAGGTGCCGCAAAACAGGAACTTACGGACGGACGACTTCTCTTGGTTCATAACGTTACGCATCAGCCTGAAAACATCCGCCGTGGGTTTTCGATGGGCTGGAAGGGCGGGTTCGCTGTTTCATTTCTGGGCCGCGATGTTCCACCCTGATGGTGAGGTTTGACTTGATGCCGGCCATTGCGGGAAGAACATGATTCAGCACCTGCTCTGCCGTCATCCTGAATGTGCGTCCCCGCGAGCTGACTTTCAGCCATCCCTCTTTGTCGCGGCAATAGCGCTCAGTGAAATTCTTCGTGCCGATCAGAATGACGTAGCTGTCATTGGTCAGTTTCATAACACCGTCCTAACGCCTGATGCATCGCGCCTCTTCCACTTCAGCGAACGTTTATTCTGCGCCCCGTTGCCCTTCATGGGCGGATGCGGGTTCAAACACGCACGGCTTCCTCCGGTGCTTCTCCATTGCGGGAAACTCTGGGCCTGGCGTTGCGGCGAGTCAAGTGATCGTTCCGGGTTTCATTGTGGGTCTCCAATCCCGCTGGAAAAGCGGTGAGAGTCGTTGCCCGAGCCGTGGAGGCCGGTCCTCTCGGCCGGTGTCCGTTGGCGAGCATGGATTGGCGTCAGGCAACACAAAGAACGTGCGCCGTACCCTCCGCAATGTGCCGTTCACGGGTGCGCAACGGTCGCCGTGAGCCATGACCTTGGCCGGGCTGGGCTGACATGGTCATGGCGTTACCGACGACTGGGCACACCCTCAGATCATTTGCGCGCGCGCGTGGGATCGGCAGGCGGGGAGCCGGTTGTTGACCCTGAGCTCTGTTCCTCCTGTGTTTCCATGTTCTTCACGATCTCTTTCATCTCCAGAATGGTCTTTGGAACTTTTGGCAGACGTCGGTGGCCAACGAATAGTACCCGGTCGCTCTCGATCCAGAAGATCAGCAGATCGACCCTCGGCGCAAACCCCCATGTTTCGTAAACGACAAAAGCACTCTCGCTGGACTGCCCTGCAAACGTGAGCCTGTGGTACGCATTGCCAAGATTTGGATCTATCGCATCGGTCTGAATCGGTCTTCCTGGATCAACAAAGGCGTTCACCGTGGTACCTTCCCGTCGAGCCGTCTCGCGGAGAAGGTCCCTGGATAGCCCTGCCAGCGTCTTGATCGGCGCGTAATCCGTATCCAGCAAAGTCTGGATGACTGAGATGCTTCTTCGCTCTGCCGTGGCGTCTGCTGCACCCGCGACGACCGACACGACCAGGGCAAGGAAGACAATTGTCGTTACCGTTCGCATGCTCTTGATTTCCTGTTCGCTAACGTTACTCCTGCGGCGCGGCCTTCAGGCTGTCATCTCCAGGAGATGGTTGACCAGTCCTTCCGCGCTGAGATTGCTCGATGTGCTGCTTCCAATCATCCTGCCTCTGCCTCTCCTCTGCAACAGAGAGGACGTCGAAGAACTCGCGGTCGAATGTACATCCGCCATAGTATGCT
>CAYXFW010000363.1:0-3847 GCA_964464305.1 uncultured Verrucomicrobiota bacterium | reverse complement strand
TCCGGTAATCGTAGAGGCCGAGGTCGGAGAGCCACTCGCGGCCGGTGAACATGAAGCGGGTTCCGAGAGGCGAGGTCCGAGATCCGATGTCCGCGCCGGACGCATCCATGATCGTGGGCAGATCGTAGACGTCGTAACGATATTCAGTTCGCCACTTTTGCCCGAAAAGAGAGAAGCAGGAAATTGAGAAACTACTCCCGCAAGGTCGGGACAGGGAGCAGGAACCCCGGTGACGCCGTCGAGGGACGGTGCAACCTCCCTTTCGCATGCTTCCGTTTCGCATGATACCGCCTTCGGATCCTTCGCGCTGGCGGGCCTCCGCCCGCCAGCTCCGTATGATAGCCGTTTTCATGATCCATCCGATGACGTTCCAACGCCCGGATACGATCGATTTCTCCCGCTTCGCAAACCGATCAGAAATTGATGACCTCCGCCCGGGTGGCGCGGCGAAGGACAACGGACTTCCAGTCCCCGCCGGACATGCGCCGTGCAAGTTCGACCGCGATGTGGCGGACGCCATCGCACAGGGCGGCGTTTCGGCCGAGTCCTTGCAGGCATGAAGGGCAGTTAGTGAGCATGACTTCTAGGTCCGGATGCCTGTGCTCTGCCTGGGTAACGGCCGCCGTCTTACGATGCAACATGGCATGGCTGATGTCCGGACGCGACATGGCCAGCGTGCCTGCCTCGGAACAGCAGTGCGGCACAGCAATGAGCCGACCGCCCGTTAGGGTCGCGAAGACCTCCGGAGCGCGGCCGTCCAGCGAGTCGTGGCATGGGGCGTGATACAAGCACTCGCCCCCACCCCCCGCCCGCGCGCCGCGCGTCACGGCAAAGCGGGCGATGTCGACCACTGGCGCTCCGAAGATCCGCCCCGCCTCCAACTGGCCGAGCGCCTCGCGGCACGTACCGCAGGTTACGACCACGGCGTCGAACGAAAGGTAGGCGAACATCTCGCGAATCTGTGCGAAAACAATCGTGTTGCGCAGCGCGATGCGTTCGTGGGGCTCGATCTTCGCGTTGGCGCGGTGCGGAAAGCCGCAGCACATGTAAGGCGGAGCCAGCACAACGCGCGTGCCCGTCTCCAGCAGAACTTGCAAGGCGGCCAGCGAGATGTCGGCCTGAAGTCGTTCCGATCCGCAGCCCGGGAAATAGAATGCGTTCGCGTGCGCCTCGCCGTCGGGCGAGAGCACCAGAACCTGGTGGGGACCGCAGTCGGGCATCGCATCCCGTAACGTGCCCGGCGAGGCGGGCGGCATCGGAGAACGCAACAGATCGATGGGGGCGTGCGGACCCAGCGCCCGGGCGGCGGTCCGTTGGGCAAATCCGCCGGCGCGCACGACCGCCGCGCGAAAGAAACGGTTCAGAGCCGGCGACCGGCTCTGCAGGTAACGCAATGTGGCGCGCGTCGCCAGGGCGGTGTGCTTGAGCCCGCGCGCGACGAGGATCCCCCGCTCCAGCACCGAAACCTCGCCGGTGTCGATCGAAACCGGACAGGGCTTCAGGCACTTGTGGCAGATGGTGCAGTGGTCCGCCACGTCCTCGAGCTCGCGCAGGATGCCGAACCGCGCCGACCGTTCGCGTTGCGCCCCGTACAGCAGGGCCTCGATGAGCGCCCCGATGGCCAGGTTCTTGTTCCGCGGATGGTGGAAGAGCCCCCCCTCCGGGTGAAAGACGCAGCAGTCCGGCTTGCATTTCCCGCAGCGCACGCACTGGGCGATCTTCAGCGCAAGCTCCTCGAGTTTCCCAAACTGAAGGATGCGCGCCTCCAGCTTCAGGAGGTTGAACGAGGGCGTGAAGATGTGCTGCAAAACGGCCCGGTCGGCCAGCTTGCCGGGATTCATCAGACCCTGCGGGTCCGCCTGCGCGCGGTAGGCGGCGAGGTCGCGGAGGATGGCCTCGTCGAGGTACTTCAGTTTCGTGATGCCGATGCCGTGTTCGCCCGAGCAGACGCCGCCGAGTCCGGCGACCGTCTCCATGACGCGGTCGACGACCCTCTCGGCGCGGCGCATCATGATCCGGTCGTTCGACATCACGGGAATGTTGACGTGGACGTTGCCGTCGCCCGCGTGCATGTGCGTGGCGATGACGATCCGCCGGCGGCGCACGTCCTCATGCACGGCATCGATCTCCACGACGAGGGCATCGTACCCGCGCAGCAGTTCCCCAAGCTCTGAACGAACGGCGGCGGGAATCGACAGGGCACTCAATTCGTCGGATTTCGCAGCAGCCAGACGTTTCTGGGCCTGTTCGCAAAGCGCCACGGCGGATGCGGTCTTCCCGGCCAGCCACGGCGACTCCGCGCCCGCCGGCGCGTCGCGCAGCACCGTGGCGGCGCGGACAAGAAAGGCATGCTGGGCATGGCGTTCCTCCTCGAGGTTCACACCCGCACAAAACCGGGCGAATGGCGCAAGGGCCGCCAGGGGGAGAACGATGTCCTCGTTCAGTTTGAATGCGTTCGTTCGCGCGGCGATGGCGCCGAGCTTCTTGCGGTCGTCCCAGAACCGTCGTGCCTCCGCCCGGTCACTGGCCTCGAAGAGGTGCGTGTTGGCATGTCCCTCAAGGATCGCCCGGATCCGACCGACCCCGCGGGCGGTCTGTGCGGCATCGTGCCCGACGATGTCGATCAGCAGCACGGCCTTCGGTGTGCCGGCGCGGGCGGCCTTGACCTGGTAACCGATGGCGCGGACATACTCGTCGTCGAAATGTTCCAACGCCTGAAGGACCTCAGTATCGCCGATCGGGAAGGCCCCGACGATTTCGTGGATGACGCGGCTGGCCTCTTCCATGTCCGGCCCGAAGAACTCGAGGCAGAGCGTTGCGACCGCCTCGTATTGGGGATAGAGCACGAATTCGGCGGATGTGATGACGCCGTCGGTCCCCTCCTTCTGGACCCCGGGGAGGCCCTGAAGGGTCTTGTTCGTGATGTCCTTCCAGAGTCCCCTCCGCCGGATCGCGTCGCCGCGGATCGAGATGACCCGCTGCAGGGTGCCGGTTCCGTCGCGCACCTCCCACTCGAGGAGATCGTCCGGGAGGATCTTTCGCAGCGGGTGGTCCCGGCGCCGGACAGCGACCTGGACGCCGCCGGGCATGGCGATCGCATAGGCCAGCAGGTTGTCGAGACAGGAACCCCAGAGAACCGCCGTCTTTCCGCCGGCGTTTTCGGAGATGTTTCCGCCGATCGTACTCGCCCACGCGCTGGTCGGGTCGGTGGCGAACACCAGGCCGCGCCCGGCGGCATGCTCCATGGCATGCTCGGTGATGACGCCCGCTTCGAGTCGCAGGACGGACGCCCGTGCGCTGCGGCCATCCGGCAGCTTGAACTCGCGAGCGTCGATGCCGTGGATGCGGTTCAATTTCTCGGTATTGACGACGATGCAATCGGGCTCCAACGGGACGGCGCCCCCGGTGAGGCCGGTCCCGGCGCCGCGCGGAACCGCGTGGAGACCCAGCGCCGCAATCGCCGCGAGCAGAGGGGCCACTTGGGACTCCTGCACCGGCATGACGACGGCCAGCGGAAGGTGCAGGCGCCAGTCCGTCGCATCGGTGCAGTGGCTGACGCGGGTGAAGGCGTCGAACATCACGTTTCCGCGTCCCACGATCGCGCCCAACCGGCTGGCGATGCGCTGGCGCTGTGCCGGCACCGCCGCGATCTCGCGGCGGAAGGCGTCGAGCAGGTCGCGGCAGGCCGCCAGCACGTCGACGACCAGGGCATCGCCGCCGGAATGTGCACCGATGACGCCGAGGTCGTCCGCCAGATCCCGGTAGAAACGGCGGCGGCGAGCGGGGTCGGACACGAGTTGCTCGTAGAGATAGGCATTGCGGCGATGGACGAGTACTTCGCCGATGA
>CAYXFW010000362.1:0-3853 GCA_964464305.1 uncultured Verrucomicrobiota bacterium | reverse complement strand
CGACGCCGCCGCCGTGGTGCGGCGCGCTGCGCGGCATCACGCGCGACACGGTCCTCGAACTGGCCGCGGAAATGGGTCTCGACGCGCGCGAAGAGGTGATGACGCGCTACGATCTCTACACGGCCGACGAGGTTTTTCTCACCGGCACGGCGGCGGAGATCATCGCCGTGACGAACGTCGACCGTCGTCCGATCGGCGGCGGGAAGCCCGGTGCGCTCACGCGCAAACTGGCCGCCCGGTTCGCCGAGTACGCGCGCAGCACGGGCACGCCGATCCGGGCGTAGCCGGCGGCGGGGGGCCGACATCATGACGTGCGAGATCTGCAAAGCCCAGGAGGCGACCGTTCATCTGACCCAGGTGATGGACGGGGATGTGAAGAAGCTCCACATGTGCGAGGAGTGCGCGCGCAAGGGCGGGATCAACATCGAGAATCCCGTGTCGATCTCGGACCTGCTCCTGGGTCTCGGCAAGGACGCGCCAGGCGAAGAGGAGCCGGCGCCGCCGGACCGGGTCTGCCCCGTGTGTCACCTCCGCCAGGCGGAGTTTCGCAAGACCGGCCGGCTGGGCTGCCCGGAGTGCTACACGGCGTTCGCCGCGGAACTTGCGCCCCTGTTGAGGCAGATGCACAAGCGCGATCACCACGTCGGCCGTGCGCCCCCGGATGCCTTTGGCGGCCCGTCGCCGGCGGAGGAGGCCGCGGCGGTGCAGGAGGCGCTCGACCGGGCCGTGACGGAGGAGCGCTTCGAGGAGGCGGCCCGCCTGCGGGACCGGCTGCTGGATTTGCGCAAGCGGATGGGGGCCGGCGCACCCGGCGCCGGACCGGGGGAGGGGCCGTGAACTTCGGCGACGTCATCCGCCAGCCCCACCTCTGGTGCTGCGGCGCGGGCGATGAGGGGATCGCCGTCAGCAGCCGGGTGCGGCTCGCGCGCAATCTCCGGGGGCATGCCTTTCCGGATTGGGCGGGCGAGGAGGAGAATGTCCGCGTCTGGCGGACGCTGGAGCCGGTCCTCCGCGCGCTGCCGTCGATGCAGGAGGCCGTTGCCTCCGGGAACGACGACCTGTCGGAGATCGAGCGGCAGATTCTGGTCGAGCGGCACTTGGCCAGCCGGGAACACGCCCGCAAGGGGCGGGGCAGCGGGATCGTGCTCCGCTCCGACGAGCGCCTGGCCGTCATGGTCAACGAAGAGGATCACCTGCGGATGCAGTCGCTCGAATGCGGACTGCAACTGCGCGAGGTCTGGGCACGGATGGAGGCGCTGGACCGAGAGGTGGAGCGGCAGGCGGCGTGCGCCTTCTCCCCGCGGCTGGGCTACCTGACGGCCTGCCCGACCAACGTGGGGACCGGGTTGCGCGCCAGCGTGATGCTGCACCTGCCGGGTCTCGTGCTCATGGAGGAGATGGGGCGCGTCATCAACGGCATCCAGAAGCTCGGGATGACCGTGCGCGGCCTCTGGGGCGAGGGAACCGAGGCCATCGGCAACATGTTCCAGATCTCCAACCAGATGACCCTGGGCGCGCGGGAGGAGGAACTGGTGAACGACCTCGACCACCTGGTCCAGGAGGTTGTCGGCCACGAGCGCAACGCGCGGGGGATGCTGCTCCGGCGGCGCGAGACGGTTGTCCGAGACCAGATCGGCCGGGCGCTGGGCATTCTCCAGAACGCGCATATTCTCTCGTCCGACGAGACGCTCGCGCACCTGTCCGTGTTGCGGTTGGGCATCGAACTGGGTATACTGGATCGCTTGGACCGTGCGTCGGTCGACACGCTGTTGCTGATGACCCAGCCCGCCCACATCCAGCAGGCGGAAGGCCGGCCGCTGGGGTCGCGCGAACGCGACGAGGCCCGCGCACGGTTGGTGCGAGAACGGCTGGGGGCTGCCCCCCGCAGCCGGCGCAGAAGGAAGACGAAGGAATGAACAATTTTACGCCCCGTGCCCAACAGGTCCTCCGCCTGGCCCAGCAGGAGGCCGAGCGGTTCAACCATGGCTACGTCGGGACCGAACATCTCCTGCTCGGCCTGGTCGCTCTGGGACAAGGGGTTGCGGTGGTGGTCCTCCAGAAGATGGGGATCGATCTGGACACGCTCCGGCTGGAGGTGGAGAAGGCCGTCGGCGTGGGCCCCGAGACGAAGACCATCGGCAATATTCCGTTCACGCCGCGGGTGAAGAAGGTTCTGGCGTTGGCCGGCAGCGAGGCGCGGGCGCTGAACCACTCCTACGTCGGGACCGAGCACATCCTTCTGGGGCTCCTGCGCGAGGGCGAGGGCGTGGCGTCGAGGATCCTGAAGAACCTGAATATCGACCTCGAAAAGGCCCGGATCGCGATCATGAAGGAACTCGATCCGGACTATGAGCCCGGATCGGCCCCGGCCCCGGATGCCGCGGGCGAGGCCGCTGTGGCGGGCGGCGGAGATGCCCCGGCGGGCGGGGCGGCCGCGCAGGGCGGTACGGCCGCGGCGCAGCGGAAGACGAAGACGCCCGCGCTGAGCACCTTCGGGCGGGACATGACGGAGCTGGCCGCGAAGGATGCCCTCGACCCGGTGATCGGCCGCAGCTCGGAGATCGAGCGCGTCATCCAGATCCTGTGCCGTCGCACGAAGAACAACCCCGTCCTGATCGGCGAGGCGGGCGTGGGCAAGACCGCGATCGTCGAAGGCCTGGCCCAGTGCATCACGTCGGGCGATGTGCCGGAACTGCTGCGCGAGAAGCGCGTGGTCTCGCTGGACCTGGCGCTGATGGTCGCGGGCACCAAGTACCGGGGCCAGTTCGAGGAGCGCCTGAAGGCGGTGATGGACGAGATCCGCCGCGTGAAGAACGTCATCCTGTTCATCGACGAGCTGCACACGCTCGTCGGTGCCGGCTCCGCCGAGGGCGCGATGGACGCGGCAAACATCATCAAGCCGGCCCTGTCTCGCGGCGAACTGCAGTGCGTCGGCGCGACCACGCTCGCGGAGTACCGCAAGTTCGTCGAGAAGGACGCCGCCCTCGAGCGGCGCTTCCAGACCGTCACCGTGCGCGAGCCGACCGTCGAGGAAACGGTCCTGATCCTCAAGGGCCTCCGCTCGCGGTACGAGCAGCATCACCATGCCACGTTCAGCGACGACGCCCTGCGCCTTGCCGCCGAGTTGTCGTCCCGCTACCTCAGCGACCGTTTCCTGCCGGACAAGGCGATCGACGTGATCGACGAAGCCGGCGCCCGCGCCCGGATCCGCACGATGACGCGCCCCGCCGCCCTCAAGGCGGGCGAGGCCGGCATCGAGGAAGCCCGGCGCGCCAAGGAAGCGGCCATCGCCAAGCAGGACTTCGAGAGCGCCGCGCGGCTGCGCGACGAGGAACGCGTCGCGCGCGAGTCGCTCGACCGCGGCATCGAGGAATGGCGGAAGAGTCGCGACGGAACGATCGTTCCGGTCGACACCGACGATATCCTGTCCGTCATCGCCAAGTGGACCGGCATTCCCGTCACCCGGATGGAGGAGCAGGACATGGCCCGCCTTCTCCGGATGGAGGAGGAGCTCGAGAAGCGCGTGATCGGCCAGTCCGAGGCGCTCGCCGCCATCTCCAAGGCCCTCCGCCGCTCGCGGGCCGACCTCAAGGATCCGCGCCGGCCGATCGGGTCGTTCGCATTCCTGGGGCCGACCGGCGTCGGCAAGACGCTGCTCGCGAAGGCGCTCGCGGAATTCATGTTCAACGACCCGGACGCGCTGATCCAGATCGACATGTCGGAATACATGGAGAAGTTCAGCTCGTCCCGCCTCGTCGGTTCGCCGCCGGGCTACGTGGGTTACGAGGAGGGCGGGCAGCTGACCGAAAAAGTCCGCCGCCGGCCGTACTCGATCGTGCTGTTCGACGAGATC
>CAYXFW010000361.1:0-3854 GCA_964464305.1 uncultured Verrucomicrobiota bacterium | reverse complement strand
GGTTGACAATATGCGGATATACGCATAAGGTATCCTTATGAATCTCGATGAAGCGAAAATCCGGGCAGACATCCTGAAGGCGCTGGCGCACCCGATCCGCGTGATGCTGGTGGATGCGTTGAGCGGCGGCGACCGCACGGTGACGGAGTTGAATGCTGTGGCCCGCGTGGACCAGTCGACCATTTCCCGGCATCTCGCGCACCTTCGCAAGGCGGGGATCGTCAGCTCGCGGCGCAACGGCATGAGCGTGGTCTGCCATCTCGAAACCCCGTGCATCCTGCGGGCGTTCCATTGCGCGGCCGAGGTGATCCGGGCGGACGCCGCCCGCAAGACCCGCCTGCTGAAGGCGGGGTGACCGGATGAACAAGGAACTCAAAATC
Source organism: uncultured Verrucomicrobiota bacterium (assembly GCA_964464305.1). Classification (GTDB taxonomy): domain Bacteria; phylum Verrucomicrobiota; class Kiritimatiellia; order PWTM01; family PWTM01; genus VGWF01. The sequence continues at coordinate 3,474 of CAYXFW010000361.1, read as the reverse complement.
CTCCTCTGGCTCGTGGCCATCTTTCTCGGCCTCTACTTTCTTCCGGTCGAGACGGTCCGCTTCCAGGGCGCGGTGCTGGAGGCGCTGAAGCTTGCAAAGTGGTACGCGAGGGAGCACGTCCTGCTGTGCCTCGTCCCCGCGTTCTTCATCGCCGGCGCCATCGGCGTCTTCGTCAGCCAATCCGCCGTGATGAAGTACTTCGGGCCGAAGGCCTCGAAGTGGCTCTCCTATTCCGTCGCCTCGGTGTCCGGCACGGTTTTGGCCGTCTGCTCGTGCACGGTCCTGCCCCTCTTCGGCAGCATCTACTACCGCGGCGCGGGCCTTGGCCCGGCGATCGCGTTCCTCTACTCGGGTCCCGCGATCAACGTGCTGGCGATCGTGCTGACCGCGCGGATCCTCGGCTGGCAGCTGGGCGTCGCCCGCGCGATCGGCGCGGTCGTGTTCAGCGTCGTCATCGGACTGTTGATGCACCTCTTCTTCCTCAAGGAGGAACGCGCGAAGGCCGCGAAGGCGCAGGACGTGCACCTGGCGGACGAGGACGGCGAGACGCGTCCGCTCTGGCAGACGGCGCTCTTCATGCTCTCCATGGTTGGCATCCTCGTCTTCGCCAACTGGGCGCGTCCGCAGGAGACAACCGGAGTCTGGGCCGCCATCTTCCGCGGAAAGTGGGTCGTCACCGCGGTGTTCGGCCTGCTACTCGGCGTGTGCCTGGTCCGCTTCTTCCGCGTGAAGCCGTGGCTCGTCGCGCTGGCCGCACTGCCGGCCGCCGCGCTCGGCTTCCTGCTGCCCGGCCATCCGGTTGTCGCGTTCACCGCGGGTGCGGCGGGGCTCGCAGCCCTGACGTTCCGCGGCGGCGCGCAGATGACCGAGTGGCGCGGCCAGACCTGGGGGTTCGCCAAGCAGATCCTGCCGCTGCTCTTCGGCGGCGTCCTCGCGGCAGGCCTCTTCCTCGGCAGCCCGGAGGGCAAGGACGCCGGCCTGATCCCCAACGCATGGGTGCAGGCGCTGGTCGGCGACTCGCCGCAGGCCCTGCTTTCGATCCTTGGACAGCCCGACGGCACCCGCATCCCATGGTTGGAAACCGTCTGGCCGCTCTGGACCAACCTGTTCGCCTCGATCACCGGGGCGCTGATGTACTTCGCGACGCTGACCGAGGTCCCGATCCTCCGCGGCCTGCTCGACAGCGGCATGGGTCAGGGCCCCGCTCTCGCCCTCCTCCTCGCCGGCCCGGCGCTCTCGCTGCCGAACATGCTCGTGATCAACTCGATTCTCGGCCCACGGAAGACTCTCACGTTCGTCGGCTTGGTCGTCGTCCTCTCGGCGGCGACCGGGATGGTGTTCGGGGGGCTGATTGGAAAGATGGAATGATGGAACATTGGGAAGGAGGCAGGACATGACGCTTCGAAAGAATATCAATCGTGGTTATATGAAGCTCAGGGTGTGGGACGACGCGAAGGCTCTCTACATCCTCACGTGCCGGATCTTTCGCCCCATGCCGTACGACTTGCGCCGTGTGGTCACACAGCAGATCGCCTCCGTTGACTCGATCCATCGCAATATCGCGGAGGGACACTGCCGAAAGCGACCCATGAATCCGACATCCCAGCACGCCGGCCGCCCACTTTCCCAGTGTTCCAGTATTCCAGCGCAGCGCCATTCCATCCACGGAGTCTCCCACCCATGAAACACATCCAGATCCTCGGAACCGGTTGTCCGAAGTGCAAGATGCTGACCGCGAATGTCGAGGCGGCGGTGAAGGCCGCGGGCATCGAGGCGAAGATCGAGAAGGTCGAGAAGATCGTCGACATCATGAAGTTCGGCGTGATGATGACGCCGGCGCTGGTCGTGGACGGCCAGGTGAAGAGCGTGGGCAAGGTGTTGAGCGCGGATGAAGTTGCGAAGGCGATCGCGTAGGACGGGCGCCCTCCGGCGCTCGAGGAAAGGCGGGCCATGAAGCAATCACTGAAGCTGGCCATTGTCGCCGCACTGGCGGCGGGAATCGTCGCGACCCTCATGGTGCGGGAGCGCGTCAAGAGGGCGGGGGCGGCGGAGCGTGCCGCCGCCGGGGCCGCCTCCCCGGGGGGGCTGCCGAGGCTTGTCGATCTTGGCGCCGGGAAGTGCATTCCATGCAAGGCGATGGCGCCGATCCTGGAGGAGCTGAAGGTTTCGCTCGCCGGGAAGATCGCGGTGGAATTCATCGATGTCTGGGAGAATGAGGACGCCGGGAAGAAGTACGGCATCGAGACGATTCCCACGCAGATCTTCTACGATGCGGCGGGGAAGGAACTCTTCCGCCACGTGGGCTTCCTGTCGAAGGAGGACATTCTCGCGAAGTGGAAGGAACTCGGCGTCGACCTTGCCGCTCCGCCCGCGGTGCCGGGCGTGAGCCGCTGGGCGCCCGCGCAGTCCGACACGCGGCCGAAGGAGAGCCTCTGCTATCTATGCGACGAGTCGATCCCGTCCAACGGCATGGTCGTCGTGAAGACGGAGAAGGGCGACGTCCGGCTGTGCGGCATGCACCATTACCTCGTGATGTACTCCTGTCTGACCGGGGACACGACCGGCTTCGAATCGAAGGTGTCGGTGGCGGACCATGCGACGGGCGCGCAGACGCCCATCGCCGCCGCGGCGTATGTGTACGGCATGGCCCCCGCGGGCCGGCCGACGGTCGCGGCGTTTGCGGACCGCGCGGCCGCGGAGGTGCACCGGCAGGCGGCGGGCGGAACGGTTGTCGACCTGGCAGTCCTGCAGGGCAAGGAACTCGCCCATCGCTGTGGCTTCTGCGACCGGGCGGTCTATCCGGAGGACGTCGCGGAGGTGGTCGCCGCCGACGTGCGCACCTGGGGCTGCTGCTCGCACTGCGCGCTCGGCGTGGCCGCGCGGACCGGACAGGACATCGAGGTGCGCGAACGTGACCGGCTGACCGGCGCGCCGGTCGTGGTGAAGACGTTGAATGGCAGCGTGGCCTCGATCGAGCCGCCCACGGCGGTCGCATGGTTCGGCCAGCGCACGAAGCCCGACGGCTCGCGCGTCTCGGCCGGCTGCTTCCACCAGGGGTTCTTCACCAGTGCCGCGACCCTGGCCCAATGGGTCGAGGCGAACCCGCTCGAAACCGGTGAGCAGATCACGATACACAGGGCGCTTGCCGACAAGATGAAGCTGACGCCCCAGCAGATTTCCAAGGCCTGCAAGATCGGCGAGTGCTCGCCCAAATAGGCCATGGAACGTCTGCTTTCCATTCTGTCGCACGCGATCGAGGGATCGCCGGGCGTCGCCTTGTCGGCGGCGCTGGGGTGGGGGATCCTGAGCATCCTGCTCAGCCCGTGCCACCTGGCGAGCATTCCGCTGATCGTCGGCTTCATCAACGACCAGGGGCGCGTGACGATCCGGCGCGCCTTCGGGCTCGCGTTGCTGTTCTCGGTGGGGATTCTGATCACGATTGCGGGGATCGGCGTCGTCACGGCGGCGGCGGGG
>CAYXFW010000360.1:0-3856 GCA_964464305.1 uncultured Verrucomicrobiota bacterium | reverse complement strand
CGACGGCCCCGGGCCGCGGTGCATGACGCCGCACGTGAAGAACGTCATGCTCGCCTCCGACGACATGGTTGCGATCGACGCCGTCGCGGCGAAGCTGATGGGTTTCGACCCCCTGCGCGACATCAAATTCATCCGGCTGGCGCACGAGGCCGGGCTCGGCTGCGGCGATCCGCGCGAGATCGAGATCGTCGGCGATGCCGACGCCGCCCGGGAGAACTGGAACTTCACCGGGCCGTTCAAGAAGATGACCTTCGCCAGCCGGATGCAGCACCAGATCTACTGGGGCCCGCTCAAGAAGCCGGTCGAATGGTCGCTCAAGACGTTCCTCGCCCCCTGGGCCTACGTCGCCAGCGTCCTCTACCACGACTTCTTCTGGTATCCCACCCACCGTAATCGTGTCGATGACGCCCTGAAGAGCGAATGGGGCCGCCTGTTTGCGAACTGGGAGTCCCTGCAGATCCCTCCGGACGACCTCGGCGCACGGGGATGGACGTCCGTCGGCGACGCCCCCGCGTCGCTCCGCCGCGACCTCGGCGCCCATATGGGCCGTGCGGCCGGCATCCTCAAGACCTGCGTCCGCGAGGCGCCGGAGCGCGCAGCCCGACGCGCAGGAAAGGCGTAGGTTTCGCGTGACGTGGAACGCCGCCGCCGGTCTTGCCCGTCCGCGCCAGTGGACGAAGAACCTGACCCTGTTCGTGGGGCTGCTCTTCGCGCGGCGGATGATGGACGGGCCGAGCGTTCTGCTGGCGTTGCAGGCGTTCGTGGCGTTCTGCCTGGCGTCCAGCGCGGCCTACGTCTTCAACGACATCCTCGACCGCGAGGCCGACCGCCTGCATCCGCGCAAGGCGTGCCGGCCTCTGGCGTCGGGGGCGATCGGACCGGGCGAGGCCGGCGTTCTGGCCGTGATCCTTGCGACGGTCGCCCTGGCGCTCGGGTGGCTCGGGGGAGAGCGGCTGGCGATCGCACTCGCGGCTTACCTGCTTCTCCAGGCCGCGTACAACCTCAAGCTGAAGCACGTCCCGACGCTGGAGGTCTTCGCCCTGGCGTCCGGCTTCGTCATCCGGGTCGCCGCGGGCGCGTGGATCCTTGCCGTCGAAGTCTCCCCCTGGCTGCTGCTGTGCACGATGAATCTCGCGCTCTTCCTTGCGCTGGCCAAGCGGCGCAGCGAGCTGACGGAAATGGAGTCCGGCGCCGGGGCCCACCGGAAGGTGCTCGACAGCTACAGCCCGCACCTGCTGGACCAGATGATTTCGATCGTGGCCTCGGCCACCGTCGTCACGTACTCCCTCTACACCCTGGCGGACCAGACCGTCGAGAAGTACGGCTCGACGCACATGATCTGGACGACCCCCTTTGTGATCTTCGGCGTGTTCCGCTATCTGTACCTGATCCACCAGAAGCAGCTGGGCGGGAGCCCCGAATGGGTGCTGCTCACCGACAAGCCGATCCTCGCCACGGTGGTGCTGTGGGCCGCCGCCGCAGCGGCCATCGTGTATCTCTAGTCATGAGCGCCGAGATCCATTGTCCCGGGTGCGGCAGGGATTCGCTGCTGCTTCGCGCGCCGCGTTACGAGGGGTTCACGCGTGTGGGCGAGGACCTGAGCTGCGCCGCCTGTGGCCACTCGTTTGCGTCTGAGGACGAGGTTCCGTTCCGTGAGGAGAAGAAGGTCTCCGTCTTCACCGAGGCCGACCGCTCCGTCGTCGTGGACGTGTTCAAGGACGATCCGCGGGGCCGGCTGTGCCGCTATTGCGCCCATTACGTCGTCAATCCGTTCCGCCAGTGGTGCGGTCTCCACCGGAAGGAAGTCGAGGCGACGCAGACCTGCGCGAAGTTCACGCCCAAGCCGCCGCCCAAGGATCCGCTCGCCGCCGTCACGGCCGGTCCCAAACCCCCGCCACTCTAAGCGCGGCAGTGCTCAGGGCTTGTCGAGCAGCAGGCGTTCGACCGAGTCGCCGGTCTTTGTGACCCGCCGGGGTGACGCGACCGGAACGAAGGCCGGATTGTGCGTCCGCAGGGATCCCTTGGGCAGGTAGTCCCACTCCAGCGTCTGCGGGCCGGAGGGGACCACCGGCCGGATCTCCTTCCGCCGGCGGAGGGCTTCCTCGGTCGTCGCGGCGATTCGTGCCCGCGATTCCGCGGCGGGGAGAACCTCCGCGCTCTGCCATCCGGTGCCGGTCTTGGTCTGGCACGTCAGGGCGCCCCGGATCCATGCCTTGGTCTCGGCAACGACCTTGTCGTCCCCCGCGACCATCACGACCGGCACTCCGTGTTCGCCTGCGATCGCGGCATCGATGCCGATCTCGCCCACCTCGCGCCCGTTGAGCCGCATGCGCTGAATGGAGGCCGACGAGTAGCTGTGCGCTAGCACGCCACGGGGCGTCAGCGCCATCGCGTGGTAGCCGAGCAGGATCACGGCCCCGGCGCCGTCGAGATCCTGGTTGCGCACGCCGGGCGTCGGCCCCTGAATCAGCCGGACACGCGGATCGATCCGGGCCGGGTCGACATTCACGCCACCGCCGTGACCGTCGCGTACGACGACCTCGGTCGCCCCTGCGGCAAAGCAGCCGGTGACACAGGCATTGATGTCGCCCTCCATCGCCCGTCTTCCCTCGTCCGAGCGCGAACCCATGATCTGCTCGCTTCCGGTGATGCCGGTGCAGCCCTCCATGTCGACGAAGAGATACACCTTGAGCGGCCCTGCCGTGCTCGGCTCCCGCATCAGCGCGCGGATCTGCTCCGGCGTCGCCGCGGTCTTCGGCGCGAACGCAGGACCGGCGAGGTAGGTGAAGAGACTCGCGCGGAGCTGGCGGGCGACAGGACGGGCCGCGAGGTCGCCGTCCAGGTCCATGCTGCAGACCATCAGCTTTCCGCCCGCGACCTGCGCCTCGAAAAGAAGCCCCAGCCGCCGGTTCGTGAACCATGTATCGATCGGCTGCACCAGTGGCCGCAATTCCGGAGACATGCCGTCGAGAACCATCGCGCCGGACCCATGGATCAGCTCCCACCACTGCCAGTTGCTGTGGGAGTCCGTCGGGAACGAGGCAAAGACCGGGTGCTTCGGATCGCAGAGGATGCCGAGCGTGTGCGGCGCCTGGTTCTTGGTCCATGCGGTGTTCCAGAAGATGCTCGAGAAACCGATCGCGACGTCGCCCTTCACACGCTGCGGGTCGATGCACAGCAGGACCGATCCCCCGGCCTTCAGCCTCGCGAGGGCCGCGTCGTCGAGCGACGTCGCCATGTGGATGCCGGCCGGCGGTCCGGCCGGTGCGACGGACGGGTAGACCCAGACGTCCCAGTCGTTCTCCGCGACGCCCGCAGCGGACATTCCACGAATCCCGCCGACCGAGACGACCAGCTTGTATCGCGCCGGCGCAGGCAGGGGCTTGAGATCCATTTCGATGGCGCCGATGTCCGGGACGAGCCCAACCGGCAGCACGCGTGCCGGGAAGTGGCCGCTTGCCACCTGGGCGCCGGTCTCGTTGCGGAGGCTCCACGCAACCGCGCCGTTCGTGATGGGAGCCGGACCGAATTGCGCGATCTCGATACCGGCCTTGAAGGTCTCGTCGGAGGTCCAGACGCGCTTCGCCATGCGCGCCAGCGGCACGACGGGGCCGCAGAACCGCGCATATTCCGAGGGTTCGATGTAGCCTTTCGTTTCCCAGAACGGATCCAGCACGCCGACGAGCGCCGTCCCCTGGCCGGGGAAGTCATGGAGATCGAGCAGCTCGAAGCCGCCCATGCCCGGCGTCCTCAGGGCGCTCTCGATCTCCTCCTTGTAACAGAGCGCCTGCAGCTTGCCCGAGGCCATCAGGAACGCGCGCGACTGGTCGCCCATGTGGTGGGCCGCGAGCGAGTC
>CAYXFW010000359.1:0-3857 GCA_964464305.1 uncultured Verrucomicrobiota bacterium | reverse complement strand
ACCGGCGGACGGTCGTCGCCGCGGCGACGCCGAAAGGCCGCCGGGTTCTGGCGGGATATCACGGCGAGCGCCGCCGGACAGTCGCTCAGATGTTCGACGGCGTGACGCCGCCGGACCGGACCCGGTTCCTGCGCACCATGCGGATGGCCGTCGAACGCATTGAGGTCGTTCCCACCCTGCGGGCGGCGGGCGTGACGAGGAGGGGGCGGGCAGGTTCGCTGGCGATCGTGGCCGGGCTCCTGTCGTGGGCGGCGACGGCAGCCCAACCGGGGTCGAACGCGGTGCACCGGTACTCGCTCGAGGCCTGCCTCCGGCGGGGGCTCGATCGCAGCGTGGCCGTGCAGAATGCGGGGCGGGATCGCGCGACGGCGGAGGCGATCATCGGGCAGACGCGGGCGCAGGTTCTTCCCGAGTTGAAGGCGAAGGCCGGCTATCTCCGCTACGACGAGTTGGATGCCTTCGATTTCGGCGGCGAGCGCATGGAGTTTGGGCGGCTGGACAACTACAACGGGTCCCTCGAGGTCAGCCAGCTCCTCTACGACGGCGGCAGCGTCCAGGCCGCGTTGCGGGCGGCGAAGTCCTACCGCGCCCGGACGGAGCGCGCCGAGGCGCGCATCCGCGAAACGCTCGTCCGCGACATCACCATCGCCTTTCATACCGTGCTGTTTCTCGAGGAGGCGGTCCGCGTGCAGTCGGACGCCGTGGAACAGCTGCGCAAGTTCGCCGACCAGGCGGAGGAGAAGTTCCGGAAGGGCGCGGCCGCGGAGTTTGATGCGCTGAGCGCGCGCGTGCGCCTGGCGAACGAGATGCCTCCCCTGGCGGCGGCGCGTCGCGAGCTGGGGGTGGCGCGGGCGGCGTTTCGCAATCTGGCGAGGCTGGACGAGGAGTCCTATGCGCTGGACGGAGCGCTGGCCTACACGCGGGTCGATGTGGACTCGGCCGCGGCGCGGGCGGACGGGCTGCGCGAGCGCCACGAGCTGGAGGAACAGCGCAAGACGGTCGAGCTCCGCGAGGCCGACGTGCGGGTCGAGAAGGGGGGCTATGCGCCCACCGTCCGTGTGCATGGAAGCTATCTGGGCAAGAACCCCGAGTCCTTTGCGGCGACCGAGGCGGGATGGGACTGGGGCTGGCAGGCCGGCCTCACGGTGGAGTGGAACCTCTTCGACGGCCTTTTGCGCGAGAGCCGGCTCCAGGAGAAGGCCCTTGTCCTCGCGACCGCCCGTGCGGACTACGAGGAACTCGAGCGGACGATTGCGGTCGAGGTCGAACAGGCCTGTCTCCAACTCGGGGAGGCCGCCGAGGCGGTGGAGTCGTCCCGGCAGACCGTGGCGCTGGCTGAAAAGAACCTCGAAATCGCGAAGGCCCGGTTCGACGCGGGGCTGTCGACCTATTTGGAATTCACCGACACGAATCTCGCGGTCCGCCGCGCCCGGCTGCAATGGTCGGCGGCGCTGCGGGACCACCTCGCGGCGTCCGCCCGGCTTGCCTACGCGACCGGAAAGACCCGCATGCCCGCTTTGGAGGAGCCGAAATGAGCGAACTTCATCCCACGGACGGCGCCGGAACCGGTCCGGCCGCCGCCTCATCCGCCCCTGCATCCTGGTGGCGCCGTCACCGGGTGGGCGCGATTCTATGGTCGATCGTGATCCTGCTTGCCGTCGGAACCGTGGTCGTGGAGCGGTTGGTGCCGCGTCCGGCGGAGAAGAAGGTGGAGGTGCATCTCAAGGCGGTACCGGTGCGCACGATGCCGGCCCGCGCCGACGGATTTGCGGATGTCCTCGAGCTGCCGGGGCGCATCGAGCCGCGTGTCGCGGCGACGCTGGCCGCGGAGAAGCCCGGCCGGATCGTCGGCGTGACGGTCGACCGCGGCGACCGCGTCAAGGCCGGCCAGGTGCTCGTGCACCTGGACAGTGATGCGTGGGAGGCGCGCCTGCGCCAGGCGGAGGTGGAGCAGCGGGAAGCCGTGCGGGACCTCGCCCGGATCGGCGATCTCCAGAAGACCGGCGCCGTGTCGCAGAGCGATCTGGATGCCGCCGTGGCCCGGCGCGACCGGGCGGCGGCCGGGCTGTCCGATGCGAAGGCGCAGGTCCGGCAGTGCGAAGTCGTCTCGCCGATTGACGGCGAAGTCACCGACCGGTTCGTCGAGACCGGCGAACACGCCGCCGAGGGCGGCGCCGTGATCCGTGTGGTCGACATCGCCACGGTGAAGATCGTTTTCGACCTTCCCGAGCGCGCCGTCGGCGACCTTGCGGTCGGTCAGCCGGTCACATTCACCGTCGACGGCCTGGGCCGCGGCGCGTGGACGGCCGCCGTGACGTTCGTCTCGTCCGAGGCCGAGGCCCGCAGCAACACGTACCGTGTGGAGGCGAGGCTGCCGAACCCCGGCCGGACCCTGCGCGCCGGCATGCTCTCGCGCGTGCGCATCGAACGGCCGGTGTCGCCGGGCCACGTCGCCGTTCCGCTCGCCGCGGTGATTCCGCGACGCGGGGAACATGTCGTTTTCGTGGCGAAGGATGGACACGCCGTCCGGCGGGTGGTCACCCTCGACCGCATCACCGGCACCATGGCGGTCGTCTCCGCCGGGATCGCGGCTGGCGAGGCCGTGATCGTGGACGGCCATCGCGGCCTGAGCGACGGCGCCTCGATCGATGCGGCGGCCGGCGGGGAGCCCGCCCTGCCGGGGGCGGGCGCATGATCGTCTCCAACTACGCCATCCGGTTCCGCATCGCGGTGCTGGTGTTTATCGTCATGGCCGTCATCGGCGGCAGCTACAGCTATGTGTCGCTTCCGCGGGAGAGTTTTCCCGACATCACGATCCCGCACGTCTACGTGACGGCCGCGTACGACGGCACGTCGCCCGAGGAGATCGAGCGGCTGATTGCCATCCCTCTCGAGAAAAAGCTGAACGACGTGGACGGCATCAAGACGCTCCACGCGACGGCCGCAGAGAACGCCTGCATCCTCGATGTGGAGTTTCTTGCCGGCGAGGACATCGAGCAGGCCCGGATCCGGGTGAAGGACAAGGTCGACCTGGCGCGGCCGGACCTCCCGGACGATCTCGACGAGCCGACGGTCGAGGCGCTGAACTTCAGCACCGATGTGCCGGTCTACACGTTCGCGATTTCCGGCGACGCCGATGCGGCCCGGCTGAAGAACCTCGCCGAGCAGCTGGAGGACCGCATCGAGCTCGTCCCGGGCGTGCGCCAGGCCAAAATCTCCGGGACGCTGGAGCGCGAGATCCGCGTCGTGGTCGACCAGCAGCGCCTGGCGTCCTACGGCATCACGCTGCCGCTCGTTCTGAAACGGCTGTCCGAGGAGAACGCCACCGTCACCGCCGGGAACCTGGAGGTCGAGGGGAACAAGTTCCAGGTCCGCGTGCCGGGCGAATTCCGGCTGGCGGCGGAGATGCGGAGCATCCTGCTCGCGGTATGGGCCGGCCGGCCCGTCTACCTGACCGACGTCGCCACGATCGAGGATACGACGAAGGACCGCGACTCCGTTTCGCGCCTCGACCGGCAGCCCTGCGTGTCCATCGCCATCACCAAGCGCGCAGGCGAGAACGCCGTCTCGCTCATCGGGCGCGTGCGGACGGTTCTGGACGGCTTCGATCTGCCGCCCGGCATCCGGCTGACGACGGTGATGGACCAGTCCGAATACGTGGAGAGCATGGTCTCCGAGTTGGAGAACAACATCCTTTCCGGCTTCCTGCTCGTGGTCCTCGTGCTGCTGATCTTCATGGGACTGCGGAATGCCCTGATGGTAGGTCTCGCGATTCCCCTGTCGCTGCTCATCTCGTTTGTTGCCATGCGCATGTATGGCGCGACACTGAACATGATGGTGCTGTTCAGCCTCGTGCT
>CAYXFW010000358.1:0-3867 GCA_964464305.1 uncultured Verrucomicrobiota bacterium | reverse complement strand
TCGTTGACGCCGGGTCATGGGCGGGCTATTCTCCAACTTCGCTTGGCGGTCGCTGGAACGGGCGGCGACCCGGCGCGGAAGGGGTGAATATCAAGTGTCGACCGAAGTCAAAGTGCGGAAAGGCGAGACGATCGAGAAGGCGTTGAGGCGTCTGAAGAAGAAGCTGGATCGCGAGGGCGTCATGCGCGAGGTGCGTGCGCGGCGTCATTACGAGAAGCCGTCGGAGCAGAAGCGGCGGAAGGCGGCCCGGGCGCGCAGCCGTACGGTCTGAACCGGATTGCCCCCCGGACTGGGGAATCGGAGAAAAACTCCCGGGCGCGGGAGTTTTCCCGTTTATGAACCTGGCATTGTCCACACGATGGAATTCGCGCCGTCACAAGGACGGCGGGGCGATGATCGACGAGATCCTCGCCGCGGGATTTCGCGCGGTCGAACTCGGCTACGACCTGCGGCGCGATCTCGTCGCCGGCATCGAGCGCCGGGTGGCCGACCGGAGCGTCGAGGTGGTCAGCGTCCACAACTACTGTCCCGTCCCCATGGGTGTCCCCCGCGGTCATCCGGAGTTGTGGGTGCTGGCGGATCCCGATCCGGCGATCCGGCGCAAGGCCGTCGAGGAGACGTCGAAGACGGTCCGGTTCGCGGCCTCGCTCGGCGCGAAGGTGGTCGTGATGCACGCGGGCTACGTTCGCATGTGGAACCGGACGCGCACGCTGATCGAGCTTGCCGGCCGGGGTCGCGAGGGCTCGTGGCGGTGGAACTGGACCTGGAATGCGGCCCAGCGCGTCCGCGAGCGAAAGGCGCCGCGCCACATCGAGTGGCTGCGCGAGGGCCTCTCGCAGATGGAGCCGGTTTTGCGCGAATGCGACCTGCGGCTCGGCATCGAAAACCTTCCGTCGTGGGAGGCGGTCCCGACCGAGACCGAACTTGCGGGGCTGCTCGCCGGGCTCGGCTCGGACCGTTTCCGCTACTGGCACGATTTCGGTCACGGACAGATCCGCGAGAATCTCGGCTTCATCAACCACCTGCGGCTGCTGGAACGCATGAAGGAGCACATCGGCGGGTTCCATGTGCACGATGTGAAGCCGCCGGCGACCGATCACATTCTGCCGCCCGACGGCACGATCGATTTCGCCGCATTCCGGGACTTTGCGCGCATGGACGTGCCGCGCGTCATCGAACCGGGGCGCGACGTGCCCGTCGAAGTCCTGCAACGGGCGGTCCAACACCTTACGCAAGTCTGGGAAGCGCCCGCCCCCGCCGCGCGTCGCGAGTCGTCCCCCGGACCATCGAAGGGGTTCTACGGATAGTGATGAGTGATGAACGATGAACGATGAGTGATGAGTGATGAACGATGAGTGATGAGTGATGAACGATGAGCGATGAGTGATGAACGAGAAAACGCTCCTGACACCCGACACCTGACACCTGAAATCCCCGAGGCTCCCCATGGAAAAAACAGCGCTCATCACAGGCATCACCGGGCAGGACGGCTCGTATCTCGCCGAACTGCTTCTGTCCAAGGGCTACAAGGTCGCGGGCATGGTCCGGCGCTCCAGCACGGAGAGCTTCGAGAGGATCGAGCATCTGCGCGACCGCCTCGCGCTGCTGCAGGGCGATCTGCTGGATCCCTTCTCGCTGATCCAGGTTCTGGAACAGACGAAGCCGGACGAAATCTACAACCTCGCCGCGATGTCCTTCGTGCCGACCTCCTGGACCCAGCCGACGCTGACGGGCGAGTTCACGGCCCTGGGCGTCACGCGGCTGCTCGACGCCGTGCGGATCGTCTGTCCGAAGGCGAAGTTCTACCAGGCCTCGAGCAGCGAGCAGTACGGCAAGGTGCGCGAGGTGCCGCAGACGGAGCTGACGCCGTTCTACCCGCGCAGCCCGTACGCGGTGGCCAAGGTCTACGGCCACTACATCACGGTCAACTACCGCGAGAGCTACGACCTCTTCGCGGTGTCGGGCATCCTGTTCAACCACGAGAGTCCGCGGCGCGGCCTCGAGTTCGTCACGCGCAAGATCACGGACGGAGTCGCGCGCATCCGGTTCGGCCTCGCCACGAACCTGAGCCTGGGCAACCTCGAGTCGTGCCGCGACTGGGGCTTTGCGGGCGACTACGTCCGCGCGATGTGGAGCATGCTGCAGCAGGAGCAGGCGGACGACTTCGTGATCGCGACCGGCGAGAGCCACTCGGTCCGCGAATTCTGCGAGATCGCTTTCGCCCGCGCGGGACTGGACTGGAAGGCCCATGTCGTGTCCGACCCGCGCTTCATGCGCCCGGCCGAGGTCGACCACCTTATCGGCAACCCGGCCAAGGCCCGCGCAAAGCTGGGATGGACGCCGGACGTGAACTTCCGGAGTCTCGTGGAAATGATGGTCGATGCGGATCTCGCCCGCCTGACGGCGGCGAAGAGGGCCTGACATGCGCGTGCTGATCACCGGAGCGGCCGGGTTCGTGGGGCGCCACCTTGCGGCCGAGCTGGCGGCGAACGGGCACGAGCCCGTGGCGCTGTGCCTGCCCGGCGAGACGCCGCCGCCCGGCGTGCCGTCCGCCACCGGCGACGTCGCGCGGGAGGGCGATCTCCGCGAGGCGCTCGGCACGTTCTCGCCGGACGGCTGCATCCACCTGGCCGGCGTGTCGTCCGTGCCCCGCTCGTGGGCCGACCCCGCCCGGGCGTTCGAGGTGAATCTGACGGGGACACTGCGCCTGCTCGACGCCGCCCGCGCACTGCGGCCCTCGCTCCGGATCGTGGTGGTCTCCTCCGCCCACATCTACGGAGACCATGCGGGCGACGCGCCGATCGACGAGTCGACCGCGCCCCGGCCGGCCTCCCCGTACGCCATCTCGAAGGCCGCTGCCGACCAGGCCTCGCTCGCCTATGCGGCGCATTTCGGCACGGCCGTGCTGACCGCCCGGCCGGCGAACCACATCGGCCCGGGCCAGTCGCTGGACTTCGTGATTCCGTCCCTCGCCGCCCAACTTGCCGAGATCGCGAGTGGAGCGGCCAAGGGGCCGCTCCGCGGCGGAAACCTGGAGAGCCGGCGGGATTTCATGGACGTGCGCGATACCGTGCGGGGCTACCGTCTGCTCCTCGAACAGGGGCGAACGGGGCTGGCCTACCACCTGGCCGGCGGCCGGATGGATCGCATTTCGGAACTGCTCGACCGGCTGTGCGCCCTCGCCGGCGTGTCCCCGGAGCGCATCGCCGAGCCCGCTCGCTGGCGCCCGGCCGATACATCGCCCCGCCTCGACTGTTCGAGAATCCTCCGCGACACGGGCTGGAGCCCGGAAATCCCGATCGACCGGACCCTGCGCGACATCTACGAGGATGCCGTGAAGAGGGCCGGCCCTTCGAAGTAGGCCTCCGGAGGATCGGCGGCAGGGGGCCTGGGGACGATGGGGCGGTCCCCTCCGCACGATGGGATCCGCGGCGGAGTGGGGGGCTTACCCGATCGCCACGCTTCCGGTTTCCCCGGTCCGGATGCGGAGGCAGTGCTCGAGGTCGAGGACGAACGCCTTCCCGTCGCCCACCTGGCCGGTGCGGGCGCCCTCCTGGATGGCGGCGAGCGCCGGGGCGACGAACGCGTCGTTGACCGCGATTTCGAGTTTCACCTTCTTGAGCAGGCTGCCGGCTTCCGTCACGCTGCGGTAGACCGCCGGGATGCCGCGCTGCCGGCCGCGGCCCATGACCGTCGTCACGGTGACCAGGTGGATTTCCTTCGCTTCGAGCAGGTCGAGCACGGCGTCGAGGCGGTCGGGCTGGATGATGGCGATGATGTATTTCATGGTGTCGTCTCCGCGGGTCAGTCGAGCACGGTGTAGGCCGTTTCCCTGTGTTGTGTGAGGTCGAGCCCCACGCGTTCCTC